>JAEUMA010000192.1 GCA_016793565.1 Rhizobiaceae bacterium | reverse complement strand
GAAGCTCGTTTAAGGCCCCCATCTGCTTGTCTTTAGAGGACAGAGTTTCGTTCAGGATGGCTATGTTCGCCCTGTGATGATCCTCTTTCTCGGCAAACGCCCTCACTTCGGAGGCCAACTTGTCCTTCAGCAGGCCATGCCGCATATCTGCTTCGAGAGACTCCAGACTTTTTTGTGCGAGCATTCTGTCTCGCTCTTCGGCGGCGGCCCGAAGTTCGCTCAGTTCAGTAACTTTTCTTGAAATTTCGGCCTGTGCTTCACCAACTGCTCTGGCAAATTCATCGCGTTGCAGAATCAGGGAGCGCATCTCTTCGTCTGCCGCTTTCGCGACCTCATGCAGCTTCTGATGCTCTCTTTCAAAAAGGCTCTTTGCTTCGATCGCATCAAAAGCGAGTTGCTCAATCCGGCCGTCGGTGGCTGCAGCGAGATCCTTAAGCTCGCGTTCGCGAGCATCCAGCTCCCCCTCCAACTGGTCTTGGCGTTTCAATAGCTCCGCAATCCGTGCGTCTGTTGCTCTTGCCAATTCGGCCAGTTGTTCGTCCCTTGCCGCCAGTTCCTGCCTGAGGCGCGTAGTCTGTTCGGAAAGGTCACCTGCTCGGTGGATGGAGCTCTCCTTCTCCGCCAGTTCCCGCTGCAGCGCCTCGCGTTCCTGCTGGGCTTGTTCGATAAGTGCCGCGGCCTCCGCCGCGGATTGCCCGGTCTCGGCGGCGAGGTTTGCCAATTCGGCTGCGCGAGCTTCCGCCGTCTCGCGCCAGTGGTGTTCGGCGTCGAGCAGAAGGTTTTGGCGCCGCGTCAGCTCGTCGTAGAACGCCTGGCCGAAGACCGGCGAGGGAGCGCCGAACTCCGCCCCGATACGGTCCAGCACCAGCTCGGCCTGGCTGTCCTGCGGGTTGGCGCCCAGCGCGCGCAGGGCGGCGTAGGCGTCCTTCACCCACGCCGGCACGCGCGGGTCGGCCTTCAGCATCGCCTCACTCTCGGTATGGTGCCGGTGCTCGGCGCTGAGATAGGCGTCGATTTCGGCGGCGGCCTCGTCCGGCGAGCGCGGCCATTCCAGCGCCAGGTTGTCGTCGATGCGGGCCAGCATGTCGCGCCAGTCCCCTATCAGGCGCTCGTAGGAGACGAACACGCGCCTGCCGCCGCGCGTCGCCTTCTCGGCCTCCAGTTCGTGGCGCAGCCACAAAAGCAGGCCGTAGGCCGGGCTGAAATTGTCGCGCTTTTCGAGCGAATGCGCCACGGCAAGCGGATTGCGCTTGGTATGGACATAGACGACCTCAATGCCGAGGTCGGCGAAGATCTCCGCATAGAGCGGCACGAACCGCGCCAGGCGCGGCTCCTTCAGGACGAAGAGGCCGGCCTGGCCATATTCTTCCAACAGGATCCTGGCGATTTCGGCGCGGTAGTGGTCGGCCCGCCGACGTGGCAGCTCGCCCCAGTCGAAGGCGCGCCAGTCGTCCCACCGGCTGCCGGCCTCGGCCAGCATCTGGTCGTGCAGCGTGATCAGCCTGAGCGGTTCCCAGTGCCCGGTGGGATTGGTTGGATTGGCGCCGAGAACCTCGCTCGGCAGCGCGACGCCCAACAGGCTGACGACTCGTGTCAGCGCACTGGTACCGGAGCGGTGCATGCCGAGCACCATGATGCAGGTGCGCCTGCCGGACGGCGCGGTGCGCTGCATGCCATCATGCCCGCCGGCGGTATCGGTGGGTGAGGGCCTGCTCATGCCGGTACGACGCGACAGTCTTCATGCAGGATACGGCGCACGACCTGCTCGGCGCTGCCCCGCCAGTCCGGCGGACGCCAGCCGAAAGCAACCGCGAATTTGTCGCTCGACAGGCGTGAATTGGCGGGTCGCCGCGCCCTGGTCGGATAGTCGGCCGTGGCGATGTCGCGTACGGCCGCATGTGGCCCGCCAAGCGCGCGGCTGGCTTCCAGCACGTGGCGCGCCAGCCCGCTCCAGTTGACGTCGCCGCCGCCGGAAAGGTGGTAGACGCCGGACGGCTCCGAAGGCCCGCCGTCGAGGCGCCGCGCCGCGCGAAGGATT
>JAEUMA010000101.1 GCA_016793565.1 Rhizobiaceae bacterium | reverse complement strand
CAGGCACTTCCTTTGGCTTGTTGTACATGCCGCCGACCGAGTTCCCGCCGGTGTTGAAGATCTGGTAGGTGCCCTTCTCACCCATGTCGAAGGTCTGGTCCTTCTTCCAGCCGAACTGGGTTGAGTAGAAGTCGAACGCCGTCTGCCAGTCAGCGGCCATCAGTTCGTTCCAGCCGATGTGGCCGGGCGTCATGGGCGCCGCCGGCTCTCCGTCAGGCCCTTTGGGAGCGAGAAGCATGAACGTCGCGCCTTGCGGATCGGTGACGACGGAGAAGCGGCCGACATCCGGGATGTCGGTCCCCTCCTGATACACCGTGCCGCCCGCGGCCTTGATGGCAGCGGTCTTTGCGTCGACGTCATCGGAACGGATATAGCCGAGCCACATGGGCGGCGTGCCCATCGCGGCAACGTCATCGGGCATGGTCATCATCCCGCCGACGCCGGCATCGCCGGCTTTCGCTACGATGTAGCGGACTTGCGCGCTGGGAAAGGGCTCCGTGTTCCAGCCGACCACCGCCTTGTAGAAGCGCTCGGCTACGTCGAGGTCGGAGGTCATCAGTTCGTACCAGATGAAGGGGGAGGCCATGTCTGCTCCTGTCGGTTTTGTGATTTCGTGCCCGGAAGCCAGACTATCGGCACGGAGTGACGGCGCAACGATGACGGGCTTCCGACGAGCCGGGCTCCTGCCAACACTGTGGCAGGAGCTTGCCTCTGGCCAGGTCGAATGGGCGAATGTATGCATTCGTTGTTGAAATGCTCTGCATAAAGGGTGAAATCCCTTCAGGCGATCACCATATGCGTACGCGGACGACAGCAGGAGAAGGGTATGTCGATGGGAATTTCGCGGTCATGGCAGTGGGTTACGGTCTTCGCGGCCGCGTTCATGGCGTTTTCGATGGTCGCCGTGGATCATGCCGATGCGCGCCGGGGTGGCAGCTTCGGCAGCAGGGGCGCCCGCACCTTCCAGACCGCGCCCGCCACCCGCACCGCGCCGCAGCCTGCGGCTCCCGTAGAGCGCTCTATGACGCCGTCGAACCAGAACACCGCCTCGACCCGTCAGGCGGCGC
Source organism: Rhizobiaceae bacterium (assembly GCA_016793565.1). Lineage (GTDB taxonomy): Bacteria > Pseudomonadota > Alphaproteobacteria > Rhizobiales > Rhizobiaceae > JAEUMA01. The sequence continues at coordinate 2,491 of JAEUMA010000101.1, read as the reverse complement.
CTTCCGCGCAGCAGCAGCGCCCCGGCTTCCTCGGCGGGTTCGGCGGAACGATGATGCGCGGTCTGCTTCTCGGCGGCCTGATCGGGCTGCTGCTCGGCCAGGGTTTTGGCGGCCTTGCCGGCATGTTCGGCCTCCTGCTCCAGGTGCTGCTGATAGGCGGGTTGATCATGCTCGCGATGCGCTTCTTCCGCTCCGGCAGCCAGACGCCCGCCATGGCGGGGGCAGGCAGCGGCTTTGGTGTTCCACCGGCATCGCCGCGTGAGGCCGCCGGTAGCGACGGCCTCACTCCGCGCATTGGCTCCGGCGCCGCCCCGCTCGCTTCGGGTTCCGACGATATCGAACTCAACCAGGCCGATCTCGATGTCTTCGAGCGCCGCCTGACGGAGGTCCAGGAGGCTTTCGGCCGCGAGGACCACGCCGCGCTGAGGCAGTTCGCGACGCCGGAAATCGTCTCCTATCTGTCCGAGGAACTCGCTGATAACGCCAAGCGAGGCGTCCGCAACGAAGTGTCGGAAGTGAAGCTGCTGCAGGCCGATGTCGCCGAGGCATGGAGCGAGCGAGATTGCGACTACGCCACCGCCGCGTTCCGCTACGAATCGCGCGACGTTACGGTCGATCGCTCGACAGGCGCGGTCGTCGACGGCAATCCAGACGCCGTGACGGAAACGATCGAGCTCTGGACCTTCGCGCGCCAGCCCGGCGGCGAATGGAAGCTGTCGGCGATCCAGCACGCTTGAAGGGGCGCGCTCGCGCGGTCGCTGGTCAGATCTGGCCGGCGGCCTGCGCTCGAAGGAAGTACAGATAGGCGGCAACGCTGGAGACGCCGAGCACCACCGTCGCGACGAGGCTTGCCTCCAGACCGTAAAAGCCTCCCGTCAGCAGGGAGGCCGAGTCCGGAGCCGGGCCGAAGGCGAATACCGAATTGGTGAGCGGCACGCCGCTGACGGCGATGCCGAAGATGTTGCCCTGCGCCATGTTCCAGCCGGCATGGATGCCGATCGCCGGCCAAAGCGAGCCGTGCGCGAGCGAGACGAAGCACAGGAATACGCTGAACAGCACCGTGTTGACGAGCGCTACGGGGTCGGCGTCCAGGTGCACGATGGCGAACCCGACCGATACGAGCAGGATCGCCGGCCATGCTGCCAGCTTCAGCGCGTGGCGTTGCAGCAGATAACCGCGCATGACGGTTTCCTCCGTACCGCTCTGCACCAGCCATACCGGGATGAAGCCCAGCACGACGGGCAGTGCGTCGGCCCCTGCCGTCGTCACCGCGGGCGCGAGGCCGGAACGCAGCTGTCCCACGGCGGCGAGCGCGAGCACGGGTATCGCCAGCAGCGCGACCCCGGCCGCGAAGCCCAGCAGTAGCGCACGCGATGCGTCCAAGGTGCGAAACCCTATCGTGCGGAATCGCCGCCGTTCCCAAAGCCACACCCATGCCGCCAGTACCAGCAGGGTGGCGCCGTTCGTGAACAACTGAATGATCTCGGAAGCGGGCGTGCCGTCCGGCGGGTAGCCTAGCAAGGCCCACGCCCACGGGTCGACGATCATCTGCGCGACCACGATGACGGCGAGCCCGAACGCCACGAGCCAGGCCACGACCAGCGGCGTCGAACGCCTGGCTTCGTTGGCGCCCTCGACGAGCGCGGAACTGCGGATGTCCATGCCGGCTCTCCGTGAACCGGCCGTTCATAGCATAGGCAGGAGCCTTGTCGCCGCTCTCAGCGCTAGAGACCGAGGAACTTGAAGGGCTCAGCGGGTTTGAATTCGCCGTTCGCCATGCCGGAATAGATGTGCGTCTGGTCGGGTCCGAGATCGAGCTTCAGCACTTTTCCCGATTGTTCGGAGAGGTCGAGCGCATTGAGGTCGACCCAGAAGATGTTCGGGGTCAGCGCCGATTCGAAGAAATAGAGCTTGCGCTTGTGGTCGGAGACCGTGCGCCAGCGCGTCGAGGAGATGTTCGGCTCGTCCGGGGTGGTTATGCCGAAAGGAACCGACACGTTACGGATCACGCTGAAGGCGCTGGCGATGGCTTCGACCGCATCCTCGGTCTTGGGAATCGCGTTGACGTAGAAGGAAGCCCGCGCGAAGCGGTCCGCTGCCCGGTTGGTGCCGGGCAGGAAGACGGTGCCGCCGATCTCCCGCCAGTACTGGTCCAGGGCCAGCTGCTCCTCGAAGATCGGCGAGTTGGTCATGACCTGGTAGTCGCGGCCGTGGTGGATCACCTGTTTGCCGTCGATATACTCGATAATGGCGCTGTCGCCGTGGGCGTCCGACAGCGAAAGATGAAGCGTGGCGAGCCTTTCCTCACCAGGTACGTTGGCCGTGACGATGGTGAACGGCTCCTTCTTGAGGGCGTCGACCGCTTCCTGCACGGTCGCGTAGTTGTCGAGCGCGTACTGCGCCCAGGCCGCGATCGAAAGGCCCGGCCCCTTCATGTCGTACGCGGGGTAGGTCGACTCGACCAACCACAGCACGTTGGCTACCAGGCCTG
>JAEUMA010000744.1 GCA_016793565.1 Rhizobiaceae bacterium | reverse complement strand
TGCAAAGGACCTAACGCCCAAGGAAAAGGCGATTTCCGCGCTGTTCGGCTTCGGCGTGTCGGTCTACTTCGCGCCTGCGATTGCCGAGGTGCTTGGGCATCTGCCGGACAAGAGCCCCCGCATCTTCGTCGTGATCGCGATCCTGACGGCCATGCTCGGCATGGACATCCTGGCGGGCGTGGTGGCCGTGACCAAGGGATTCGCGTCGGCACCGCTGGCGACCTTCAAGGACTGGTGGGCGGTCTGGAGGGGCAAGTGATCGAGCATCTTGCCGGGCTTCTCCCGCAGACGTGGCACGGCTGGGCGGCGATTGCCGCGCTGGCGGTCTACCTGCTGTGCCGCGAGTGGATACACCGCGCCATCAAGAGGGCTTCGCAGTGAAGATCAGCCAGCAGGGCCTTGAGCTTCTGAAGGCGCGCGAGGGGTGCCGTCTGAAGCCCTACCGCGATTCGGTCGGCGTCTGGACCGACGGCTGGGGCAACACCCACGGCGTGATCCCGAACGGGCCGCCGATCACGCAGGAGAAGGCAGACGCCGATCTCGTGCGGCATCTGGAAGACTTCGAGCGGGCGGTCAACCAAAGCGTGAAGGTCGACCTTGAGCAGCACCAGTTCGATGCTCTGGTGTCGTTTGCCTACAACGTCGGCGTCGGCGCGTTCCAGTCGTCCACCATGCTCAAGCTGATCAACGCCGGAGACTTCGACGGCGCGGCCCACCAGTTCAACCGCTGGCGCATCCCGCCGGAGATCACGAGCCGCCGCCACGCCGAGCGCAAGCAGTTCGAGGGCGAGGCGTTTGAAGCGAGGATTGCCGCATGACCCGCATCCTCGGCATCGCCTGTGCCCTTCAATTCGCCGCCCTCGCCTTCGGCGGCTGGCTCCTCTGGGGCCAGATCGAGAAGAGCGCAAAGCTGGAGCAGTCCGTCGAAGCCCTCACGAAAGCCAACGAGGCAAAATCCAATGCGACCCGCAGCAGAGCGAAGACCGAGCAGGACACTCGCCGCATGGCTCCTGCTGACAAGCGTAACTGGTTGCTCGGCAAGCCCGCCGATCCCGAGCGCTGACACCTCGTGCGAGCGCTTCCGCATGATCGTCATGACGGAGGCTCAACTGGCCTACGTCGAGAAGGATTGGGGGCTGATGGAGCCGTGGCTGGACGCGGTGATAGCTCACAATATCGAGTACCACCGGCATTGCGTCGGGAGTGGGAAGTGAGAACCGGGACTTACCCTTCGGCAGAGGTCCCGGCCTTCAGTTCGGAGATCAACCCGAAAAGGCTGCGGGCCGGGCTTGATACCGGCTCTGGAGTCGGGGATACGGGCACCCTATCCAACTGTCCTCGCCGGATTGATCGCGACGGTTCCCGTTCGAGCCATCGCAGACATCCTCTCGGCGCAAAATCCAGCGTGTCCATCCACGCCGCCGCAGCACTTCTTTATACGCTCGCCGCGTTCTGCGTTCAACCGGCGCTCGCCCACGATCCCTATTCGGACTGGAAAACAAAGAACGGCGTGTCGTGCTGCCACGACAGGGACTGCGCGCCGGCCACCATGTGGCGCGACAACGAAGGCCGCCTCATCGCCCGCCAGAACGGACAGACCTACACCGTCCCAGAGCACTCCGTCCTT
>JAEUMA010000067.1 GCA_016793565.1 Rhizobiaceae bacterium | reverse complement strand
GTTGAAGCCGCGTTACTTTTTGACCGCAGCGGCGACTTCGGCGGCAAAGTCGCTCTGTTCCTTCTCGATGCCTTCGCCGAGCGCGTAGCGCACGAAGCCGGTAATCTTGGCCGGCGCGCCGATCTCCTTCTCGGCTTCCTTCAGCGCATTCTCGACCGTGAGGTCGGGATTGATGACGAAAGCCTGCTTCAGCAGCACCACTTCCTCGTAGAACTTGCGAAGGCGGCCCTCGACCATCTTTTCGATGATGTTCTCGGGCTTGCCGGAGGCCCGCGCCTGCTCGGAGAAGATCGCCTTTTCGCGCTCAACGGCGGAGGCGTCCACCTGCTCGGGCGTCAGCGCCAGCGGGTTGGTGGCCGCCACATGCATGGCGACCTGGCGCGCGAAAGCATGCGCGGCCTCCGCATTGCCGGTCGTCTCGATGGCGACCAGCACGCCGAGCTTGCCGAGGCTGTCGGCCACAGCGTTGTGGACATAGGTGGCGACCGCGCCGTGCTCCACGCCAAGGCGGGCCGAGCGGCGGAAGCTCATGTTCTCGCCGATCGTGCCGACCGCGTCCTTGATGGTGTCGATCACCGACTTTTCCGAATGCGGATACTTGGCCGCCTGCGTGCGGGCATGGTCGCCACCATGCGCCATCGCGACCTTGGCGACGTTGCGCACCAGATCCTGGAACTGCGGGTTGCGGGCGACGAAGTCGGTCTCCGAATTGACCTCCACGACGACGGCCTCGCGCAGACCGGTGTCCACGCCGATCAAGCCCTCGGCGGCCGTGCGGCTTGCCTTCTTGTCGGCCTTGGAAATGCCCTTGGCGCGCAGCCAGTCGACCGCCGCGTCCATGTCGCCGCCGGTCTCGGCGAGCGCCGCCTTGCAGTCCATCATGCCCGCGCCCGTCAGTTCGCGGAGTTCTTTAACCTGTGCAGCCGAAATGCTCATCTTTGCCTCTTCATGTCTCAAAACGTCGGCGCACCATCGATGCCTCGACGGTGCGCCTGTCGCCGGCGCCTGAAGCGCCCAATGGAAAACGAAAGCCGCCGGGGCCTTCGCGATTACTCGCCCGACTTCTCCGCGGGCACGGCGTCGAGGGCCGGCTCCACCGGAACCTCGGCGGAAGCGCCTGCGTCATAGCCGAGCGCGCCCTGCTGGCGGGCAATGCCGTCGATCGCCGCCTTGGCGATCAGATCGCAGTAAAGCGAGATGGCGCGCGCGGCGTCGTCGTTACCCGGGATCGGGAAATCGATCAGGTCCGGATCGCAGTTGGAATCGATAACGGCCACGACCGGGATCTTGAGGCGCTTGGCTTCCTGGATCGCGATCGCTTCCTTGTTGGTGTCGATCACGAACATCAGGTCCGGCGTCGAACCCATGTCCTTGATGCCGCCCAGAGCCTTGTCGAGCTTGTCGCGCTCGCGCTCGAGGTTCAGACGCTCCTTCTTGGTGAAGCCCTGGGCTTCACCGGCCAGCAGCTCGTCGAGCTTGCGCAGGCGCTGGATCGAGTTGGAGATCGTCTTCCAGTTGGTGAGCATGCCGCCCAGCCAGCGCGCGTTGACGTAGTACTGCGCCGAATTCTTCGCCGCATCGGCGACGATCTCGGAAGCCTGGCGCTTGGTGCCCACGAAGAGCACCCGGCCGCCGCGGGCAACCGTGTCCGAAACCTGCTTCAGCGCCTGGTGCAGCAGCGGCACGGTCTGTGAGAGGTCGATGACGTGGATGTTGTTGCGGGCGCCGTAGATATAGGGCGCCATCTTCGGGTTCCAGCGGTGGGTCTGGTGGCCGAAGTGAACACCAGCTTCCAGAAGCTGGCGCATGCTGAAATCAGGCAGAGCCATTCAAGGTTCCTTTCCGGTTGGCCTCCACGGACACTTGACGCTCTTGCGCCACCGGAGGTCGCCGCCGGATTTCTCCCGGAACGGAAACCCAAGTCCGTGTGTGGAATGGCCGCGCATATAGCGGCAGCGGCCGCCGAATGCAACCCGCCCCTGCTCTATCCGGTGTCTGCCGGCGCCGAACGCGTTCTGACCCGGCGCAGAACCGCGACAATATCCTCGCGTCCGCTTGCCACCGCACCCAGCCGGATGGCGCGGTCGCGTTCGAGCCCGGTGATGTCATAGTGCGGCGAGCGCGTCTTCGGCGGTCCTTGATAGGACGACAGATGCAGGCCCAGCCGGTGCGCGAAGCGATGCAGCTCGGCGGTGTCGTCGGCCATCAGCTGGCACCATTTGCGCCCTGCCCAGAACCAGATCGCGGCGTCGACATAGACGGTCATTCGGGTTCCCGCGACGCTCGCCTGCAACGCCCGGAGCCGAACGGCCGGCTAATCCATCCGGATGCCGGATGCCTCGACGGCCTCGCGCATATCTTCGAGCGCACTCTCGATCTCGCTTTTGAACGCCTCGGGCGAACTGCCCGCAACGATGGCCTGCTGCGCCTCGAGGCGTTCCCGCACCTGCGGCGTCGCCAGCGCCTCCATGAGCGCCGCATTCAGCCTGCGCACGATCGGATCAGGCGTCCCCTTCGGCACGACGAGCCCAAAGAACCCCATCCAATTCATGTCGTTCATGCCGAGTTCGGCGAAGGTCGGCACGTCGGGCAACCCTTCGATGCGAGCAGCGCCCGACACCGCCAGTGCGCGCAGGTGCCCCTCCCTCGCCAGAGGCAGGGAGGTGGGCAGGTTGTCGAACATCACGTCGACCTGTCCGGCCACAACGTCGACCAGCGCCGGACCGGCGCCGCGATAGGGCACATGCACGATATCCGTGCCCGTCGCCAGCAGGAACTGCGCGCCGAGCAGATGGCCGAGCGAACCGTTGCCCGCCGACGCGTAGGAAAGCTTGCCCGGCTCCTGTCGCGCCAAAGCGATGAAAGCGGACATGTCGCGCGCATCCAGCGACGGGTTGATCGACATGATGTTGGGCACATCGGCGATCTTGCCGACCGGCACGAGGTCGGCGCGTACGTCGTAGGAAAGGTTCTTGTAGGTCGCCGGATTGATGGCCAGCGTCGATACCGTGCCCATGCCGATGGTGTAACCGTCCGGCGCGGCTGACACGATGGCGGCGGTGCCGAGCGAGCCGCCGGCGCCGCCGCGATTGTCAACGGTGACAGGCTGGCCCAGCACATGGCGCAGGCCCTCGGCCACGACGCGCGCGATCGCGTCGGTCGTTCCGCCGGGCGCGAAAGGCACGATCATGGTGATCGGCCGGGACGGGTAGGTCTCTTGCGCGAAGGCAGGGGCCATCACGGCGAAAAATCCTGACAGCAGGCCGACGACAAACAGGGGGTGGTTTCGCATCTCTCTACCCGGCATGAAACGGATTGGGATAAGTCACACGTGGCGTGCTGGACGCCAGTTCCGCGTTGATCGTGTCGATCGCCGCCTGCATCCGCCGACGCAGTTCCTCGGTCGCCTCGGCCGCGCTGCCCTGCCACGCATGCAAGCCGATCGGTTCCGGTACGCGCAGGATCGCGCGGCGAGGTGCAGCCGGCTGCGGCACGAAGCGGTTAAGCGTATCGCGTAGCGTGCCCGCGCAATAGTCGTTGCGAATCCGCTTCAGATGTTCGGCCAGTTCCTCTTGCGTGACAAGCGGATTGGCAAAGGCGAACGGGCCGATGCGCCGCTGCAAGGCGATCTCTCCGGACAACGCCTTGACGGCGGAATAGCGCTCGTGGCCGCGGTTCTCGCGCAACCAGCGGCGCGCGACGCGCTGCGGCTCCTGTCCTTCGGACAGCGTCAGTTCGCCGGATAGTTGCCGCTCCAGGTGGGTAATCAGGGCCTCGTGGCGCTCGGAAAAGGGCAGGCTACGGTCCGCCACGAGACCGGACCTGGCTTCGGCGCGCGCCAGCAGTTCCTCATAGATGCGGTAGACGCGTCGCGGCGGCGGCAACCCGCTTTCGACCGCAATGCGCAGACGCTTTTCGACATAGGCACATTCGGCGGCCAGTTCACGCTCCACGTCGCGCAGGAACACAAGTTTCCAGACGACCGGGGCAACCCACGCCTGAAAGCCGGGCCGTTCCCAACGGCCGCGTTCCAGCGCCTCGCCCGCCATCTCGGCGGCGCCGGGCAGCAGAGGCGCCACCGTATCGGCATGCCAGCCGACCGCCCCCTCGGGATGCAGCAGAACGCCGTTGCCCGTCAGCGACCACGTGACCGAATGCTCGCGGGCCGCGCCTGCATTTCCCGGTATCTGCGCGATGAGATTGTTCGCCAGCCAAAACTTCTGCATCGCGCGCCCGAGGCCGTTCACGACGCCATGCGTCGCCCAGGCGGCCGCCCAGGGCGACACCCGCGCCAGAACCTCCTTGTCGATCATCCAATCCGTGAAGAATTCCGGATGGTTGGGCGTGACGAACGTAGCTTTGCCCGCGCCGCATACGACGGCGAGCCGCGCCTGGTCGGCTGCCGGGAAGTCGAATACGCGGATATTGGTGACGCCGCGTATGCCGGGTACGCGCCGCAGCAGCGGAACGTCGCGCAGCAGCGGGATGCCACCAAGCATGAAAACCCGGTTGACCGGGGTCATGGCCCGGATCACCCACCGCTTGGGCTGCGGCGCAACGAACGTATCCAGCCTGCCCAGCACCGCCTCCCGCCGACCGACTTCGACCCAGGCGGAAAACGCCGAGGCTGCCCGCTCGCCTATTTGCAGGCGGCCGGCGGGTCGAACACGGCCAGATTGACCAGCTTCCCTTTCATGGAAAAGTCGCCGTAGTCCATCACGAGATCGCGCGTCAGCCCGTTCTCATGCAGCTTGAAGCTGATGCGGTACTCCGGCATCTCCTCGCCGTCGTCGTTCTTGAGGTCGAAATAGGCGATGTCGACCGGCCAGTAGGACTGGCCGGCGAGGCCAGCCAAGGCCTTGCCCTCCGGGTCATTGCTGCCGGGCTGGTCCTTCTTGCCGATGACGACCGTGGTCGTCATCACCTTGTCGGCGTCCTCGGAACCGTCGAACAGATTGGTCTCGTAGAAGGTCTCGCCGGTTTCGGCCTTGTCGATC
>JAEUMA010000762.1 GCA_016793565.1 Rhizobiaceae bacterium | reverse complement strand
CCACGTCATGCTGTGCGGTGTGGCCGTGCCGCACGACCAGGGCCTGCTCGGCCATTCGGACGCCGACGTCGGCCTGCATGCGCTGACCGATGCGCTGCTGGCCACATGCGGTGCGGGCGACATCGGCACCCATTTCCCACCGAGCGATCCGCAGTGGCGCGGAGCGGCCTCGCGCATCTTCGTCGAACATGCGGCAGCGACCGTCAGGAAGAGAGGCGGGCGCATCGCCAATGCCGACGTCACGCTGATCTGCGAGGCGCCACGCGTCGGCCCCCATCGCGAGGGGATGGTCGCGGCCATGGCCGGCATGCTCGGGATCGCGGTCGAACGCGTCTCCGTCAAGGCGACAACCAATGAAAAACTCGGCTTCATCGGCCGTGGCGAAGGCATCGCCGCGATCGCCACCGCCACCGTCGTCTACCCGGGAGGACTTTCAGAATGACCGGCGAGGAGCTTGTCCGCGCCGTGATCGACGGCTGCCTGCGCCACCGCATCATGCTGGCCACCGCCGAATCCTGCACCGGGGGCATGATCGTTGCGGCCCTCACCGACATCGCCGGGTCCTCGGCGATCGTCGACCGCGGCTTCGTCACTTATTCCAACGAGGCGAAGATGGAGATGCTGGGCGTCCTTCCGGAAACGCTCGACCGGCACGGGGCGGTTTCGGAACACACGGCGCTGGAAATGGCGGTCGGCGCACTTTCGCGTTCGCACGCGGGCATCGCTCTCAGCGTCACCGGCATCGCCGGCCCCGGCGGCGGCTCGGTCGAGAAGCCGGTCGGCCTGGTCTGGTTCGGCCTCGCGCGCCGGGGCGCCGCGCCGATCGCCGAGCATATGGTTTTTCCGGATGAGGGCCGCGCCTTCATTCGCCGGCAAACGGTCGCGCACGCGCTTGAGATGGCGCACCGCGCTCTCGCCTGACCGGACTTATCCAAGTGCCGCAACTGCGCAGAGCGGCTACCGAACACGCTTATGCTGTCATCCCGCGAGAGCCTGCGGCGAGCCATAGATCTCGCCGGCACGCTTCTCGAACGCCTCCGCAAAAGTGCGAAAAGCGCGATCGAACATCGATCCCATCAGCACGCCGAGGACGCGGCTCTTGAACTCGTAGTCGATGGCAAAATGCACGTCGGTGCCCTCACCGGCGGCATCGAACCGCCAGGTGTTATTAAGGTAGCGGAACGGCCCGTCGATATAGCTGACGTCAATCCGGTGTTCCTGGGGCTTCAGGTGCACCTGGCTGGCAAAAGTCTCGCGAATTGCCTTGTAGCCCACGGTCATGTCGGCGACGAGCAGCGTCTGTCCGTCGCGCTCCTTGCGGCTGCGTACCGACAGCGCCTCGCACAGCGGCAGGAATTCCGGATAGCGTTCGACATCGGCGACCAGCGCGTACATCTGCTGCGGCGTATGGCGGACATGGCGGACGGTGTCGAACTTAGGCATGGGCGGCGATGCTCAGGCCGACTTGAGCAGAAGTGCCTCTCGGGCCGCCCGCAGCCTGACGAAATCATCTCCCGCATGATGCGAGGATCGCGTCAGAGGGCTGGCCGAAACCATCAGGAAGCCTTTGGTGTAGGCGACGGTCTCATACGACTTGAACTCCTCCGGCGTGACGAAGCGTTTCACCGGATGGTGCTTCTTCGAAGGCTGCAGGTACTGGCCGATGGTGAGGAAGTCGACCTGCGCGCTGCGGAAATCGTCCATCAGCTGCAGCACCTCGTTCCGTTCCTCGCCGAGACCTACCATGATGCCCGACTTGGTGAACATCGACGGGTCGAGTTCCTTCACCCGCTGCAGCAGGCGCAGCGAATGGAAGTAACGCGCGCCGGGGCGCACCGTAAGGTATTTCGACGCCACCGTTTCGAGATTGTGGTTGAACACGTCCGGACGGGCGGCGACGACCACTTCCAGAGCGCCGTCCTTACGCAGGAAATCCGGCGTCAGAACCTCGATGGTCGTGCCGGGCGACGCGGCGCGTATGGCCCCGATCACTTCGGCGAAATGGCGTGCGCCACCATCGGCGAGATCGTCGCGGTCCACCGAGGTTATGACCACATGCGACAGGCCCATCTGTCGCACCGCGTCGGCCACCCGGCGCGGCTCGTCCGCGTCCAGCGCGCTCGGGATTCCCGTCGCCACATTGCAGAATGCGCAGGCGCGCGTACAGATCTCGCCCATGATCATGAAGGTGGCGTGCTTCTTGTCCCAGCACTCGCCGATGTTCGGGCAGCCCGCCTCCTCGCACACCGTCACCAGCTTGCGAGACTTCACGATCTCCCGCGTCTCCGCATAACCCTTGGACGTCGGCGCCTTGACCCTTATCCAGTCGGGTTTGCGCAGCACCTCCTGATCCGGCCTGTGCGCCTTCTCGGGGTGGCGAAGCCGGGGCGTTGCGATCGTATCGAGGAGCGTTACCATGACCGTCCTAGGGTTGCCGCGACGACTGGGCGCGGCCGAAAATCCACAGAATGAGAATTGCGCCGGCGATCGCCACGATCAGATTGCCGAAGAATCCGAAATACTGGATGCCGATCACGCTGGCGAGCGTCCCGCCAACAAAAGATCCGGCTATGCCAACGAGGATGTTGGTCAGGAAGCCGTGGTCGCGATTCATCGTCCGCTCGGCCACGTAGCCGGCGAGAAACCCGATCACCAGCATGCCGAAGAAGCCGACCCCGGGCATGCCCATGATGCCGTAGCTCTGTTCCATCATCGAATCCCGCTATTTTTCGCCTTTCATATAGGCGATCGGTCCGCAGGCAAACAGCGCGGGCCAGCTCACGCGTTCAGCGCCCTGCCGTAAGCGTCGAGCACGCTTTCCTTCATCGTCTCAGAAAGGGTCGGGTGCGGGAAGATCGTGTGCATCAGCTCTTCCTCGGTCGTCTCAAGGTTCATGGCCACGACGAAGCCCTGGATAAGTTCAGT
>JAEUMA010000731.1 GCA_016793565.1 Rhizobiaceae bacterium | reverse complement strand
GCGCCGTCACGCCCGTATCGTTTGGAAGAGAGTTCGTCATCGCGACATTCCTTGCTTTCGGCTCTACCAGGCAACAGGTCGAGGTACGGCTTGCGCCCCCGGCTCGCATCCGGGCGAAGGCGATGATATCATTCCGGCCACATTGTCTATCCGGATTGCGCAAAGCTTCGGCGGGAAGGGTCATTTGTCCGGTTTCTCGCAGAGAATTGACACATTGGCGCCGGATCAGCTTTCCGGCGTGGCAAGTGGCGTGCTGCTGGAGATCGACGTCCTATCGCCGGGCGGCGGCACCACCTTGAGCCGGCGATTCCAGGGCGATGCCGGCTGGACGATTGATGCGACCGAGCTCGGCTGCCATGTGCGGGCCAACGGGGCGATGCCGACGGGTTCGGTGGCCATCGTGGCCATCGAGAACCCCGCCGACGCCGCGATCTGCCGCATTCCTCTGCAGGAAGCGACCGTGATGGTCATTCCGAGCGGCGTCGACCTCGCGGCGGCGGTGCGGCCGGGCCTGCGATACGTCGCCGCCGTCGTGCCGCTCGCCTGCTGGCTGGATGTGGCCGCGGCGGTCACCGGCCGCGATCCCACCCCACCTCTGAGGTCGATGACGGCGCAGTTGCCGCCAGGCCCCGGTGCCCGCGCGGCTAATGCCACCGAAACGCTGATCACAAGGATAACCGCAGAAGCCGGGCATCAGGGCGCTTTTCCCGCAGGCCTCAGCGACTACCTCGCCACCGTCGTCGACACGATCGAACAGCAGGCCGACAGCCGTACTACGCCGACCTTGCCGCTCAGCCGACGCGTTCGGCAGGCATGGGCCGCGCATGATTTCGTCACCGCGCACCTCGCCGACGCGATCACCGTTCCGCAGCTCTGCCTGGAGGTCGGCGCAAGCCGCAGGCAGCTGGAATATGCGCTGCGCGAAGTGTTCGGGCTGAGCCCGCACGGCCTGATCGAGCGTGCGCGGCTCAACGCCTGTCGCCGCGCTCTCCAGGGCGCCCGCGCGCAAGGCAGATCCGTAACGCAGGTGGCCATGGACCTCGGCGTCACGCATCTCGGCCGGTTCGCCGCGCAGTACCGGTTGCTGTTCGGCGAACGGCCGAGCGAAACTTATCGCGGTGCCGGTACGCGGCAGGCCGGCGGCGTGCCGTTCTAGAGCGGATCACGGTCAGATGGAATCGTTCTGCCGGAGGCAATTCGACCCCAAGGGTTTGCGCTGGCGGATGCCCGCTGTATCAGCCGGCTTGCCCGATGCACCACATCGGGCCTGCGCCGCTTTCCTTGCGGAGCATCTCGCCATCGAGCAAACAGAACCTGTCCATTTAACCATGAACCGCTCTAGAATTTCCAGTTCCAATGGGCCGGCTGCAGTCCGCGCACCGGCGACCGAAAGGTCGGGAACCGGTTCATCTTCAGTGTTCCGAGATAGGCGGTGCGCATGTCCGGCCCGCCGAAGGCGATGCTGGCGATGTGGTTCAGCGTCTCTCCGGCGTCCGCATAGAGAATTTCGACCGTCAGGCCGTCCTTCCGGTAGGCTGCTTCCGCCATGGCCATGTAGGCATCGTCGACGTCTTCAAACATCAGCTGCGCATGTCCGTCCCGGTCGAAGCGGTAGATGCGGTTGGAAACGACGCTGGTGACCCAGAAGCCGCCGAGTGCGTCGAGCGTACCGCCGTCGGGGTAGTCTCCGACGCCGAGTTCAGCGAAGGTCTCGCGGTTGCCCAGCGAACCGTCGGCCGAAACGGAAAATCGGGATATCCGCCTGCCGAAGGTCTCATTCACATAGAGGTGCGCGCCGTCGGCAGTCAGCCGGCATTCGTTGGTGTAGCCCAGCCCTTCGGCAACGATGCGGGCCTTCCGTCCATCCCATAGCACGATGTAGCCATCAGCGATGTCGCGCCGGTAAGCCTTGGCGCGGGGGACCTGGCGGGTGCTGACGCAAATCCACAAGCGATCCTTCTCGTCGGCCAGCACGAAATTCGCAGGATAGAGATGGCGTCCCTCCACCTCCATCAGGAACGGACGGCAGTCGCCTCTGCGGTCGACCTGCCAGACCCCGCCCTCAAGACCACTATTGGCGATCATCAGGCGACCGTCGCGCATCAGGGCAATGCCGTTAGGCGTGAACTGCGCGGACGGCGCACCGTCGTGCCGGCCATAGAGTCGCCGGCTTCCGTCGGGCGCGATATGAAGCACGCCGACGGGATCATGCGAGACGAACATGCCGGCCGTAGCCGTGCACAGGATGCATTCCGGCCGGCTCAGTCCGCTTTCGACGAAGCCGAAATCTTCAACTTTCAAACGTTCCATGTAGTTTCCTTGGAACCGGTCATCGCCGGCTGGCCTGCTTGCCCAATACCTGGTGCGCTGGTGTCAGTGCACCGCCGCATACATGATGCGCTCTTCCGTGGCCTCGCCCGGCGTGAACTCCTCGACGATGCGGCCGAGGCGCGAGACGAGGATCCGATCCGACAGGTTCATGATCTCCGGCAGGTAGGAGGAGATCACCATGACCGCGAGCCCGTCGTCGGCGAGGCGGCCGATGATCTCGTGGATCTCGGCGATGGCGCCGACATCGACGCCGCGGGTCGGCTCGTCGAAGATCACCAGTTTCGGCCGCTGCACCAGGCCGGAGGCGATCACCACCTTCTGCTGGTTGCCACCTGAAAGCTCGATCACGCGGGCATTGGAGTTGATCGCGCGGATGTTGAGCTTCTTCGTCCATTCGTCCGCGAGCACCTTCGCGGAGGCGCGGTTCACCACCATGGCTGTGTTGAGATCGGCGCCGAGCAGCCCGGCGTAGAGATTGTCGGCGATCGACATCGTCTCGAAGAAGCCTTCGAGCTTGCGGTCCTCGGTCACGTAGACGATGCCGTCCTTCACCGCCGGGCGCGGTACCCGGTAGCGCACCGCCCTATCGAACAGCTTGACCTCGCCGCCGTGGAAATAGTTGCGCTTCTGGACGCCGGCGATCACCTTGGCCGTCTCCGTGCGGCCCGAGCCGATCAGGCCGAAAATGCCGGTAATCTGGCCGGCATAGATCGAGAAGCTGTTGTTGCGGACCATGGAACCCATGGAGAGGTTCTGCACGCTCAGCACCTTCTCGCCCGCCTCCCGGTTCTTGCGCGGTGCGTTGGAGTACAGCTCGCTGGACAGGCTGCGGCCCACCATCGCGCGAATGATGCTGTCGCGATCGAATTCGGCGGTGTCGCCGGTGACCACGAGTTCGCCGTCGCGCAGGATGGTGATTCGGTCGGAGATGGCCAGCGCCTCCTCCAGCGCATGGCTGATGAAGACGATGGAAACGCCGCGTTCCTTCAGCCGCTTGATGAGCTCGAAGAAATAGTACTTCTCCTCCGGCGTCAGTGAAGCCGTCGGCTCATCGAAGATGATGACGCGCACGTCCTGCCGCACGGCGCGCGCGATCTCCACCATCTGCTTCTTGGCGGCGCCCAGCGTGCCGACATTCGCCCACGGATCGACGTTGAAGTTCAGCGACTGCAGGAACTGCTGCGCCGCGATGTAGAGGCCGCGCAGCCGGTTGAACAGCTTTTCGTCCCCCAGATAGATGTTCTGCGCCACCGACATCGAAGGTACCAGGCTTGTTTCCTGGAACACCATGGCGATGCCGTTCGCGAGACCTTCCGCCGGCGTCTGGAACGAAACCTCCTTGCCGTCCAGCAGCATCTTGCCGCTCGAACGCTCGGTGACGCCCGCCATGACCTTCATCAGGGTCGACTTGCCGGCGCCGTTTTCTCCCAGCAGCGCGTGGATCTCGCCGCGCCGAAGCGCGAAATCCACCTTCTTGACCGCAGTGACGCCGCGATATTCCTTCGTAACGCCCTGCATTTCGACGATGGAAGTCATGGCTTCACCACCTCGGCGGACTTCACCATGGTCAGCACTCCGTCGCCCTTGCTGGCCACGACCGTGCCGCCGTTCCAGTCGACGGCTCCGGTTACGCCGTGACGCCTGCCGTCCGAACGGCTGTGGAAACTCTCGACGGGCTTGAAGCTCTCATCGAGCCGGACCAGCAGCCCGTAGGAGCGGGTCGGCCCCCAGGGCTTGTGGATGCCGAGATGCTTCACGCCGCCGCCCTGGAGCGGCTCCTTGAAGGAACGCCCGGCCCTGAGCGACGGCGCCATCCAGTAGTCCTCCGGAACCTCGGCGATCATCCGTTCGCGATAAACCCTCTCGCGCAGGACGAATTCGATCATCTGGCTACGCGGCGCAAAGACGCAGAGCCAGTAGCCCCGGCCGGATAGGACGGGCACGAGACGCCCGGGATAGCCCGGTATGTCGGAGAGCACCGGCTCCCAGCCTCCGTTCGAGCGCTTGCGGACAAGCCGGTGCTTCCAGGCCTCCGACACGACGACCGCGCCGCCGGAATCGATCACCGCGCCTGCCGGAAAGGCGAGGTCGCGGGCCACCGGCTCCGCGCCCGAACCGGATGCGGGCACGCGCCAGACCGAGCCGCTCGAGCCCAGCATCATCAGGTCGCGCTTCCACCCCGAAGCCGGGATGCGCGCCGAGCCGATACAGACCAGCAGCGAGCCATCAGCGGCAAAGCGCAAGGCCGAAGGCGAGCCCGGCTTTTCGGGCAGATCGACGGTGATCTCCCGGTCGCCCGACCGTATGACGATACCGCCGGTGTCCAGCCCCACCGCGAGGCGGCGGTCGGCTGACGCAGCGAGCGCGGAGATGGGCGCGGGATACGATTCGAGAAGCTGCGGTTCAGTGTCTGCCGCATCCAGCCCGAACAACTCCCCGCCCTGGCTATAGATCAGCGTTCCATCCAGGACGGCGAGATCGTCGATGGCCGGGGCCTGGCGAAGGATCGGCGCGTCGTCCAGCCTGGTATTGGGCCGCAGCGCGCCGTCCATGGACGGCACCGTGACCGAGTGCTCGCCGCGTCCCCAGATGGCGTCCCAAATCCGCGCCACGCCGCTCACGACCAGCCTCCGAAATAGAGCGCCCGGTCGTTGAAGTTGGGATCCGCTCCGGGCAGCTTCAGCCGGCCGAGCCGGTTGTTGAAGACGCCGCCGAGATAGAGATAGCCCTTGTGCTCGCGCATCGACGTGATCATCGGGTGCTTCTCGCCGGAGCGGTCCCACAGCGATTCCAGCACCTTGCCGTCCAGCGTGAACTTGACCACGCCGCCGGTGTTGATGTTCGGATAGATCCACTCCTCGAAGGCGACGCGCTGCGTCATGCGCCGGCGGAAGCCGGGCATGCGCATGGCAAGGTCGAGTGCGGGCGTACGCATTCCCAGCATCGCCACCCAGAAATGCCCGTCCGAGGAGCGGCGGATATTGTCGGGATAACCCGGCAGATCGGTGATCAGCGGCTCGACCCTGCCCTTGCTGGGCCCGGCGAACCAGTAGCGGCTGATGCGTCCGGCCCAGGTCTCTGCGAAGAACAGCGACTCGCCGTCGCCGGTCATGCAGATGCCGTTGGGGAACATCCGCTTGGGCAGCACGGTTTTCGTCGCGCCCGTCTTCGGGTCGTAGCGCAGCACGCGGCCGTTTCCGCGTCCCTCCATCGAGTCGGTCGCCCAGTCGGTGACGTCGTAGCGGATGGTCGCCTCCGAGAAGTAGACCGAGCCGTCGGGCGCGAAGTCCATGTCGTCGGCGAAGCGCATGCGGCTGTCGTCGATGATCGACAGGCGACTGCGATTGGTCTCGTCGGCAAGGCGGATCACTTTTCCGTCGGGCGTGACCTTGTAGAGGCCCATGCCGCTGATGCAGGCGTAGAGCGAGCCCTCGCCGTCGAAATGCAGGCCGAGCGGCTGGCCGCCGATATGGGCGAAGATCTCGCGGCGCGTATAGTCGGGAGCATAGAACTTGACGATGTCGCCGTGGCGGCTGCCGGTATAGATGTTGTCGTCCTTGTCGAACGCCAGATCCTCGGCGCCGTCGACCTGATCGAGACCGATCGCCTCGGCCTCGGCCAGCCGGTCGTTGATCTCGTACGGAGAGCCTGAGCCGGGATCGGTCGACGCTGCTGCGGTCGGCACGAAATAGGTCGGCGACACATAGACCCGCGAAAGCAGCTTATGGCGGTTCTTCAGCCAGCGCACGTCGGTCGCCACTGCGATCAGCAGCGCACCGCCGAGAAGCAGCGAATTGTAGCCGCTCGGCATCTGCAGCCGCAGCAGGCTGCTGGTCAGAAGCACGACTATGAAGGTGCCAAGCAGTGCCTTGGCGACCGAACCGCGCCCGCCGCCGAGCGAATTGCCGCCCAGGACCGCTGCCGTCAGCACGGTAACCTCCAGCCCGACCCCGGTCGCCGAACCGGCGCTGTTCAGACGCGCCGCATAGAGGATGCCGGCAAAACTCGCGAAAACCCCCGACAGCACATATGTCAGGCAGACCGTGCCGCGCACGTTGATGCCGGCATTGTAGGCGGAGCGGCGGGAACCGCCCACCGCCGTGATGTGCCAGCCCTTGCGCATACGCGTGAGGAAGATGTGCAGGGCGACAGCCACCACCAGCGCGAGCACGAAGTTGAACGGCAGGCCGAATAGGTTGCCGGCCGCGAACAGATCCCAGATCGTCGATTCCGGCAGAAACATCACGACGTCGCGGGCATAGTTGAAGGTCAGGATTTCGACCAGCGCGCCGATGATGATCAGCGTGGCGAGCGTGGTCAGGAAGGCGCGTAGCTTCAGATAGCCGACCAGTACGCCGTTTATGAGGCCGCAGAAGGCACCGACCAGCAGCACGATCGGGATGCCGACGACTACCGGCACCTGGATGTAGTTGAGCAGGAACAGCGACAGGAAGTTGGCCAGGGCGAAGACCGAGCCAACGCTGAGGTCGATGCCGCCGGCTAGGATGACCAGCGTCATGCCGAGCACGACGAAGGTCAGCTCGCCCATCTGGCGCAGCATGTTTGAGAACGTGCCGAAGGTGAAGAAGTTGTCGATGACTGAGCCGAAGAAGATCAGCAACAGCGCTAGGA
>JAEUMA010000706.1 GCA_016793565.1 Rhizobiaceae bacterium | reverse complement strand
TGCCGTAGGGCGCGCCGCCGCGCACCACATCGTTGCCGGACTGGCCCTGGTAGGCATAGGACAGCGGCACGATCAGCATCCCGTGATGCTGCATGAAGACCTGCGCGTTGATGAGCGCCAGTTCCTGGCCGCCGTGCTGGGTCGCGGTCGAGGCCATCACCGAGCCGACCTTGTTCAGCAGCGCGCCCTTGGCCCAGAGCGGTCCGGTCTGGTCGAGAACGTTCTTCATCTGCGCGGCCATCGAGCCGTATCGGGTGGAGACGCCGAGGATGATGGCGTCGTAGTCGCCGAGCTCCAGCGGGTCCACGATCGCGGCTTCCTGGTCGAGCTTGTAGTAGGCGGCCTTGGCCACCGCTTCCGGCACCAGTTCCGGCGCACGCTTGATCGTCACCTGGGCGCCGGCTTCGCGCGCGCCTTCGGCAGCGGCCTTCGCCATCTGCTCCATGTGACCCCAGCTCGAATAATAGAGAACCAGTACCTTTGCCATTCTGTAACTCCTTGGAGAAATCGTCGGGCTGCGCCTACCGGCACACCTTGGGCGTGCAATCTAAGACATGACGGCCGGTTCGCACATGCCCGCTTCGCTGACAGATTGTTCACCGTGTGAGCACCATTGCCGCCGAGTGCGGGTCGCGCTATGCCGCTTCGATCCTCGTGGGAGTCTGTCGATGGCCGTAGTCGTCACCGCCGCCATGGTCGTCATTGGCGACGAGATCCTCTCCGGGCGCACCAAGGACCGCAACATCGGCCATCTGGCCGAGATCCTCACCGCTGTCGGCATCGACCTCAAAGAAGTGCGCGTCGTGCCCGACGAAGAGGACGAGATCGTCGCGGCCGTGAACGCCCTTCGCCAGCGCTATCGCTACGTCTTCACCACTGGCGGCATCGGTCCTACCCACGACGACATCACCGCGGATTCGGTCGCCAAGGCGTTCGGCGTGCCGTGCGAATACGACGCCCGCGCCTACCCTATGCTCGAAGCGCATTACGACGCGCGCGGCATGGAATACACCGAAGCCCGCAAGCGTATGGCCCGCATGCCGCGCGGCGCCGATCTCATCGACAACCCTATCTCGGTGGCGCCCGGTTTCCGCATCGGCAACGTGCATGTGATGGCGGGCGTGCCGGCCATCTTCCAGGCCATGCTGGACAACGTCCTGCCGACGCTGGAGACTGGAACACGGCTGCTGTCGGAAACCGTGCCTTGCCCTTATGGCGAAGGCGTGATCGGCGGCCCGCTCGCCGAGGTTCAGAAAGCGCATCCCGAAACGATCATCGGCTCCTACCCGAAATATGTCGACGGCCGTTTCTGGACGGAACTGGTGGTGCGTGCGCGAAGCCCTGAGGCGCTGGAGGCCGGACGTCGCGCGATCGAGCAGATGTTGGCCGACATCGCCGCGAGCTTGCCCAACCAGGCCTGAAAGCCAACGATCACGATAGGAACGGATGCCATGACCGACGCTGTTTCACCCGCCACCGTGCAGGCCGATTGCTGCGTCGTCGGCGGCGGGCCGGCGGGGCTGATGGCAGGGTTCTTGTTCGCGCGCGCCGGCCTCAGAACGGTGGTGCTGGAAAAGCACGCCGATTTCCTGCGCGATTTCCGGGGGGACACCGTCCATCCCTCGACGTTGCAGATTATGCACGAACTCGGACTGCTCGATGCCTTTCTGCAACGGCCGCATCAGAAGCTCACCCGGCTGGTCGGCAGGTTCGGCGACGAGCGCTTGGAGATCGCGAGCTTCGACGGGCTGGGCGCGCTCTGCCCCTACATCGCCTTCATGCCGCAGTGGGAGTTTCTCGACTTCCTTGCGGATCACGCCGTCCTCTATCCAAATTTCCGACTGTTGCGGCGCACCGAGGCCAACGGCGTCATCGAGGAGAACGGCCGCGTCACCGGCGTCGCGGCGCTGGGACCCGACGGCCCGGTCGACATCGCTGCCCGGCTCACCGTCGCGGCGGACGGACGGCGCTCCACTTTGCGGAAACTGGCAGATTTCAGCGTGGTCGATCTCGGCGCGCCCATCGACGTGCTCTGGTTCCGCGTGCCGAAGGGCGATGCCGCCTTCGACGACACCCTCCTCAACGTCGGCGCTGGCCGCATGGTCATCACCATAGACCGCGGCGACTACTGGCAATGCGCGTACGTGATTTCCAAGGGCGGCATCGCCGAGGTTCAGGCCGCCGGGCTGCCGGCCTTCCGGAAATCCGTATGCGCCGTCGTGCCGGGATTGGCCGAGGGCATGCAGCACATCGCCAGCTGGGACGACGTCAAGCTGCTGACCGTGGCTGTCGACCGCCTCGAAAAATGGGACCGCCCCGGCCTGCTTTGCATTGGTGACGCCGCGCACGCCATGTCGCCGATCGGTGGCGTCGGCATCAACCTCGCCATCCAGGATGCCGTGGCGGCGGCCAATCTGCTCGCCGGGCCACTTGCTGACGGTACTTTCACGGACGACATGCTCCAGCGTGTCTGCGAGCGCCGCTTGTTCCCGACACGCGCGACCCAGTTCATGCAGGTGCAACTGCAGAATCGCCTGTTGGCGCCGATCTTGGGTAATCCGGACCGCCAGCCGGAGCCGCCGCTGCTGATGCGGCTGGTCGCCGGCCTGCCTGCTGTGCGGAGAAAGGCGGCCCGGATGGCTGGGCTCGGAGTGCGGCCGGAGCATGTGCACTCGCCGATCGGCGCGCAACCCTTGCCAAGCGGCGGCATTTCCAGCTAATTCCGGCGGCATTCCGCGCCCTTGGCGCTGCCGGAGTGCCGCAATGTCGCTGCCCGAAAAAGCCTTTCCCGTGTCTTGGGATCAGTTTCACCGTGACGCCCGTGCGCTTGCCTGGCGTCTAGCGGGCGTCAACGGCCAGTGGCGCGCCATCGTGTGCATCACGCGCGGTGGCCTCGTGCCTGCGGCCATCATCTCACGCGAACTCGGCATTCGCCTGATCGAGACCGTCTGCATCGCCTCCTATCACGACTACACAGAACAAGGCGCGCTGAACGTGCTCAAGGAGGTCTCGGCGCCGTTGATGGAGAACGATGGCGAGGGCATCCTCATCGTCGACGACCTGACCGATACCGGCAAGACCGCCGCGATCGTGCGGGCCATGATGCCCAAGGCGCATTTTGCCACGGTCTACGCCAAGCCCAAAGGTCGGCCGCTGGTCGACACCTTCGTGACCGAAGTCTCCCAGGACACCTGGATCTACTTCCCTTGGGATATGGGCTTCACGTACCAGAAGCCGATCGCCGACGATCATCGCGGCTGAGCCGCGCTTCTTTTCGCCTGTCGCAAAACCGTCACCGATTCGGGCCTACGTGGATCTTCCGGGCCCAGTGCGCGGCCGCGCTTTGCCTGCGTCGGCCAATTCGCTGAATCTTCACTTTATTTTCAGCCCTTTGGCACCTACTTTAATGAGACGGCAAACGAATCGGAACGCAGGAAAGCATGTAGTGAACGCCACGGGCAGCCCTATTGCGGAACGGATACGGCGTCTTTTCGGCGGCGAACCGCTTCGCATGCAGGTCGCTGCCCTCCCCTGGCGGAAGACCTCGGACGGCGTGGACGTGATGCTCATCACCAGCCGCGAGACGGGCCGCTGGGTTCTGCCGAAAGGCTGGCCCGAACGCGATGAAGCACCGTGCCAGGCCGCCGCCCGCGAAGCCGCCGAGGAAGCGGGCCTTGCTGGATCGGTATCCTCGGCATCTGCTGGCCACTACGTCTACGTCAAGGTTGATCGGATCGGTGGCGACGACGTAGGCTGCGAGGTCTGGGTCTATCCGCTCGAGGTCGACCAGCTCGCTTCGAAATGGAAGGAGCAGAAGCTGCGCACGCGCAAATGGTTCGCCGCGGCCGAGGCGGTTGACCTCGTCGACGAACCAGACCTCAAGGTGCTGATCGCTGATTTTTGCGCCAATCCGCGCCGCAGCCTATTACCAGCGCCGCCTTCCGCTGGATCGCCGCAGCGATAGGGGTCCGCCGCACCGGAATCTGCGCCCATTGCGACGGACTTGCTGGCGATTCCTGCTGCTGTTAGAGGCACGTTCTTAGTGTTCTCCTGGGATGCTCGCGGCGGCCGTTTCCCCGATATCCACACATCTGGCACACAAGATGTAGCGGTCATAAATTTTGCATAAACCATGCCTTGACGGTTTTGGCCGAGTCGACTCTTATTGGCCATGCGCTTCGGTTGCAGGCGCGGCCGGGCTAGTTTCGCACCGGCCTTTCTAACCAACACGCGTAACTTGAGCATTCCAACGGGAGCGGCAAAAGCCCCCGAGGGAGTGGTTTTGTGCGCGCTGATTGCCTTGCCTGCCGGCGACGCAAAAGCCTGGCAAAAAGGCAGTCCGGATACCACATTTAGTGTTTGTGAAAGATATGGCGTCTATATAAGGTGGGGTCAGGCGAAATAGACTCGCCTTTGAAGGGACAGGGACCCGTTGCGCCTACGCCGGTGACCGCCGGCATGGCCCGCCGAGGAGAGCGGCGGGCGGGCGCAATGGATCGGGAGAGCCGCCGGCTCGGTGAGCGGCGGTATCGGCGGCGGACACGGCATCCGCGCGACGGCCTGACGAGGGGCCGGTCGCCGCAGGGTGCGACAACAGGGGTCGAAGGGACCAGGACATGCGCATTGAACGTCGTTTCACCAAGGCGGGACAGTCGCCCTATGCGGAGATCGAATTCCGCAAGGCTCTGAGCGAGATCCGCAATCCGGACGGATCCATCGTCTTCCGGCTGGACGACATCGACGTGCCGGCGCAGTTTTCCCAGGTCGCCGCCGACATCCTGGCCCAGAAGTATTTCCGCAAGGCCGGCGTGCCTGCCCGCCTGCGCAAGGTCGAGGAGAACGACGTTCCCTCCTTCCTATGGCGTTCCGTGCCGGACGAGGCCGCACTCGCCAAGCTGCCGGAGGCAGAACGCTACGGCTCCGAGACCGACGCCCGCCAGGTCTTCGACCGGCTGGCCGGCACCTGGACCTATTGGGGCTGGAAGGGCCGCTATTTCGCGTCGGAAGACGACGCGCTCGCCTTCCGCGACGAGCTCGCCTATATGCTCGCCACCCAGCGTGTCGCCCCCAACTCGCCGCAATGGTTCAACACCGGTCTGCACTGGGCCTA
>JAEUMA010000688.1 GCA_016793565.1 Rhizobiaceae bacterium | reverse complement strand
TCCTCGATGCCCTCGAACACCGTCGAGATCCCTTGCGTGTCGAAGCTCTCGACCATGGCCTTGAGCAGGGCAAAGCCGGCGCCTGTATCCATCAGTCGGGAGATCCAGCGGGCATCGAACTTGACGATATCCGGCCGCAGCTCCTTGATCCGGTTGATGTCGGATTCTTCCGAGCCGTAGTCGTCCACCGCGATCCGGAAGCCGTGCGTGCGCAGGGCGCTGACAAAACTATAGAGTGCCTCTGGCGATGAAGAACGCTGCTCCGTAACCTCGCAGACGATCCGGCGCGGATCGATCCCGGCTTCATGCAGCACGATTCGCATGTCGCGCAGCGCCATGTCGGCGAGAGAACGGTCGGTGAAAACCGAAGGGTCGAAGTTGATGAAGATGGCGACCCGGCCGCCTAGGCAAGCGCCGGCGTTGATCAGGTGCAAGGTGCGGCTCAGCGTCTCGATGGCGAAGCGGTCGCGTGCTGGAACCGCCGCGAAGAAGGTCGGCGGGAGGATAGGCTGGCCTTCGAAAAACGGCCGCAGCAGCCCTTCGTAGGCAACGATGTCGAGCTTGCCGTCACGAAAGGCGAAGATCGGCTGAAAGGCAGATTTCAGCTCATGCTCCGCCCATTCGGCCGTCGCGGTGCCGTCCTCATGCCGGATGATGCGGGCAAGGCCCAAGCTCTGCGGCATGCGACGCTTTTCCTCCGACTCGGCCGCGTAAAGAGGCGACACTGACACCGAAGACTTGATCGCACGTTAAAGAATAGTGAGGATTTTGGCCCTCGAGCGGCTCGGGCGCCGCGGCCAGCCTGTCTTTCCGGTGCCTTGCGGGATTGCAGCGGACGGCCGGTTCGGCTAAGTCTCGGTCAGGGCGGACGGGTAATTTTTTGCTGAGCGAGTGCGGTATTGCATTTTCCCAGACGTCTGACCTTTGCTATTTCCCTGTTGGCCGCGAGTGCTGCAGCGGGCTGCACCACGGGCGCCCTCGACACCACGCAGACGGATTTCATGGTGCTGCCGGAGACGGTCAGCGTCACGCCGGAATCGTTTGCGCCAGACGATACAGGGCTGGCGGTTGCCGAAGCGCCATACGAATCCGGCCCGGCCGGCTATGCGGAGATCGCCTACGCTCCGCCGCCGCATGCGAGCCCGGAGGTAACGCAGCTGATCGAGAAGTACGCCGTCGTCTACGAGGTTCCCTCCGAACTGGTGCGGCGCGTAGTGCGGCGCGAGAGCAATTTCCGGCCCGGCGCCCGCAACGGCCCCTACTGGGGTTTGATGCAAATCCGGCACGATACCGCGCGCGGCATGGGTTACGACGGACCACCGTCAGGCCTGCTCGATGCCGAGACCAACCTGAAATATGCGGTGAAATATCTTCGCGGCGCCTATGTGACCGCCGAGGGCAATCAGGACCAGGCGGTTCGGTACTATGCGCGCGGCTACTATTACGACGCCAAGCGCAAGGGCCTGCTGGAAGAGACGGGGCTGGTGCAACCCAAGCGCAAACGCCTGCCCGAGACGATGGTGGCGCGCGCCGATCCCGGCGACGAGCAGGAGGCGGCGGTTGCCGTCGCCGCGCCCGCTGGCGTAGCGGCCACCACCGTATCGGTCGCGCCGGCTCCGGGCGCCTCGCCCACAGCCGTGACCGCAGCCCGCGCGCAGGCGGATGCAGTCGCCGCCGGAGGCCAGCCGAAGCCATGAGCCGCCTGCTGCACGTCTGTGCCACCCTGGCCGCTGTCGCATTTCTCGGCACCATCCCCGCGCAGGCGCAGGACTGCGCGAACGCCGAGGATCAGGCGACGCTGAACCAGTGCGCCGACCAGGCCTACGATCAGGCCGACAAGGCGCTGAACGCCGCCTACCGCAAGGTCGAGCAGAGGCTGGCCGATGCGCCGGACCGGCGCAAGCAGCTGGTGGCAGCGCAGCGCGCCTGGATCGCCTTTCGCGACGCCGAATGCGGCTTCCGTTCCTCCGCCGTCGCGGGCGGAAGCATCGAGCCGATGATCTATTCCGGCTGCCTCGAAGATCTGACGAAAGTCCGCACCGGCCAGTTCGACGCCTATCTCGCCTGCGAGGAGGGCGACATGAGCTGCCCCGTTCCGCCGGCGCAGTAGACCGCGCCGGCCCCCATGCGGGCCATTTCATCCCCCCGCCGAAAAGACCTACATTGAGCCGCAGCAGGGCCGGGCGTAAGCCGTCGGCAATCTGCATGCAGGGACGAGGCCGATGGCGGATGACACGATGGCGCGGGGCAGGATGTCTCAGGGGCCGACGCCGGAGGCAGCCGGCATCGTGCCTTCCGGCGAGGCAAGCTTCTCGCAGCAGCTGATGATGATGTGGCGCGCCTTCCTCGGCTCGCCGCTGCGCAATCTTCTTTTCTGGGTGAGCTTCGGCATCTTCGCGCTGATCGTGGCCACGGCCGCCGGCCAGGTGATGCTCAACCGCTGGAACGCGCCCTTCTACGACGCCATCGAGAAACGCAACCTGCCCGGTTTCCTGCACCAGCTGTTGGTGTTCACCTGGATCGCTGGCGGTCTGCTGGTGCTCAACGTCGCGCAGGGGTGGCTGAACCGCTATCTGCACATCAAGCTGCGCGAGGGGCTGGTGCGCGACCTGTTCGACGAGTGGCTCAGGCCCGGACGCGCGCTGAGGCTGCAGAAGTCCGGCGAGATCGGCGTCAACCCCGACCAGCGGCTGCACGAGGACGCCTGGCACCTGGCCGATCTTTCCGCCGACCTCGGCATCGGCCTGACCCAGGCGAGCGTGCTGCTGGCCTCCTTCATCGGCGTGCTGTGGTCGATCTCGGAGGGGTTTTCTTTTCATTATGGCGAGCGGATCGTCTCCATCCCCGGCTATATGGTCTGGGCGGCGCTGGCCTATGCCGGCGTCGCCTCCGGCATTTCCTGGCTGCTCGGCCGGCCGCTGATCCGTCTCAACGCCGACCACTACGCCCGCGAGGCCGAACTGCGCGTGGCGCTGGTCGAGACCAGCCAGGAGATCGAGGCGATCGCGCTGGCCGGCGGCGAGGCCGAGCGCAAGGGCCGGCTGCTGGAACGGCTGCAGGCGGCGCTTCTCGCCACGCGCCGCATCATGGGCGCGGCGATCCGCCTGCAATGGTTCACCGCCGGCTATGGCTGGGCGACCGTGGTGGCGCCGATCGTGATCGCCTCGCCGGTCTATTTCGCCGGCAGCCTCTCCTTCGGCGGGCTGATGATGGCGGCGGCCGCCTTCACGCAGGTGCATTCCTCGCTGCGCTGGTTCGTCGACAATATCGGCGCCATCGCCGACTGGCGCGCCACGCTGCTGCGCGTCGCCTCCTTCCGGCTGGCGCTGATCCGCGCCGGCGAGGGGTAGGCAGGGCGCCGGGGCAGGGGTAAACGCTGCTTGGCGAACAGCGACGGAGGCCGGGAATGCGCGACTGGAAAAAGCCGTTGACGGGAAGCTGCCGCTGCGGCGCGGTGGAGATTTCGATCTCCAAGGCCCCGGTCTGCA
>JAEUMA010000684.1 GCA_016793565.1 Rhizobiaceae bacterium | reverse complement strand
GCTCTCGCTTGCCAGCGTAAGCCCGACCAGGAAGCCGAAGCGGTCCATCTGCGCACGCGCGAGATTGTGGGCCGGATCGTCGGGCAGGCCCGGATAGCGGACCGACGCCACAGCGGGGTGGCTGCGCAGGCGCGGCGCGATCACCTCCGCGGAACGGCACATGCGATCGAAGCGGAGCTCGAGCGTTTCCAGCCCGCGATGCACTAGCCACGCCTCGAACGGGCCGGGGATGGCGCCCGACAGCTTGCGCCAGTCGGCGAGGGCGCGGGCAATGTCGCCGTCGCGGGTGGAGACGTGGCCGAACAGCGTGTCCGAATGGCCGTTGGGCGCCTTGGTGTCGGCCGCCACGACGATGTCGCAGCCGAGATCGAGCGGCCGCTGCCCGAACGGCGTCATGGTTGTGTTGTCGGCGACGACGGTCGCGCCGGCTGCGTGGGCCTGATGCGCGACGGCCGAAAGATCGCAGATGTCCAGCATCGGGTTGGACGGGGTCTCGACATAGACGAGGCGATAGCCGTCGAAGCCGCCGTCGAGGAAGCTCGTGGTCGGCCTGCGCTCGGCCGTGATGCCCATCGGCGCCAGGAACCGGTCGGCGAAGAGACGCGTCGTGTAGTAGCCGTCCGACGGCAGGAGAATGCGGTCGCCGGTCTTGAGCAGCGACAGAAACACGGCCGAGATCGCCGCCATCCCGGACGGGAAGGCGAGGGCGCTTGCCTGCTCCAAATGGCCGAACGCGGCTTCGAGGGCTTCCCATGTCGGATTGTCGTAGCGGCCGTACTGCCGGAAGCCCGTGGGGTCGCCCGGCAGATGATAGGTGGACGCCAGGGTGATCGGCAGGGCCAGCGGGTCGCCCTTCGACAGCGCCTCGGAGCCCAGATGGGCGAGGCTTGCTGCGCGGGCGTCGAGATCGTCGGCCATGGCGGAATCCTTTCCTGAGGCAGGCGGGCGGACGTTAGGAGAAGGCCCACGCGACGGCAAGCCAGCCACAGGCGCGCAGGCGGCAGCGGTGACGCAAGCCTCGATAACGCTTCGTTAGGCTTAATGGATCACAAATCGATCTTGCCGAAGCAGGCACGCAATTCCCGCGCGTCCGCAGGTACGGAAAGGACCTGTCCCGTTGACGCCCATATGGCCCCATGATATCCCATGAACAATCTCGATCCCGTAGCAGTCCTGGGTGATGCGTTCGCCAAACCGACAGCCGAGAAGGCTGGCGGTCCGGCGCGTTTTCGCCCCTTGGCCCGGCTGACGGATCATCTCTGGGAGAGGACGCGCCGCGGCGGCGCGTGCGCAACGATGACGAGGGGACCGAAGGCTGAAACGCCTGCGGCACTGGATGGACCGTTTTCTATCAAGCGCGGTGAACCGGATCGACGCCAAGGGCCGCGTCTCGGTTCCCGCGCATTTCCGCTCGGTGCTGTCGAAGCGCGGCTATTCGGAGCTCTATGCGCTGCAGGGGCTGTCGGAACCGGTGGTGGATGTCGGCGGCCTCGATTTGCTCGATCGCTACGAGCAGCAGATTTCGGCGCAGAATCCGTTTCTCCAGGCGACGGACGACATGTCGCTCTACTGCCATGGCGACGGGACGTTCCTGAAGCTCGACCAGGACGGCCGTATTACGGTGCCGGACTTCGTTCGCGAGCACACCGGGATCACGTCGGATGTGGCCTTCGTGGGGCGGGGTACGTTTTTTCAGATGTGGGAGCCTTCCCGTTTTCAGGAACACCGCTCGCAGGTTCGCGAGCGGCTTCTGAGACTCAGGCAACACCCTTCGGGCGGGGGACACCCGGAATGATGGCGGGCCACGGCGGGCAACACCACGCCGTTGGCGGACCGGCCCGCCACATTCCGGTGCTGCTCGATGAGGTGCTGGAGGCGCTGGCTCCCCAGCCGGGCGCGGTCATCGTGGATGGCACCTTCGGCGCGGGCGGCTATACGCATGCCCTGCTCGAACGCGGTGCGTCGGTCATCGCGATGGACCGCGACCCGGACGCCATCAGGGACGGCAGGCCGCTCGAGCAGGCGCGCGCCGGCCGGCTGCGGCTGGTGCATGCCCGCTTCTCCGAACTCGCAGACCACGCCGATGCGGTCGACGGCGTCGTCCTCGACATCGGCGTCTCTTCGATGCAGCTAGACCAGGCCGAACGCGGCTTTTCGTTCCGCGCCGACGGGCCGCTCGACATGCGCATGGCGCAGGCGGGTCCGACCGCAGCCGACGTGGTCAACCGCAGCAAGGCCGAGGACCTGACCCGCATCTTCGGCCTGCTCGGCGAAGAGCGCCATGCCGGCCGCATCGCGCGCATGATCGACAAGCGGCGTGCCGAGCGGCCGTTCGAGAGCACGCGCGACCTCGCGGAAGCCATCGAGAAACTCGTCGGACGCCATCCGAAGGACAAGATTCACCCGGCGACGCGCGTTTTCCAGGCGCTGCGCATGCATGTTAACGACGAGCTCGGCGAGCTGGCAGCCGCGCTTTTCGCGGCCGAGCAGGCGTTGAAGCCCGGCGGCCGGCTGGCGGTCGTGACGTTCCATTCGCTGGAAGACCGTGTCGTGAAACGCTTCATCGCCGACCGCAGCGGCCATGCCGGCGGCTCGCGCCATCTGCCGGAAACAAGCCAGGTCGCGCCGACTTTCGCCAAGGCGGGCGCGGCGGTGACCCCGGGCGAGGCCGAAATCGCTGCCAATCCGCGCGCGCGCTCGGCCAGGCTGCGCGCGGCGGTGCGCACCGACCAGCCTGCGCGCGCTGCCGACGCCTCGATCTTCGGCCTGCCGAAACTGTCCGACCTTCCTCACGCGTCGAAGAGGTGAGCGAGCCGTGTTCCGTACCAGCGACGTCATCCTGTTTGCCGTGATGGTCTCGGCGGCGGCGTTCACATACAAGACCAAGCACGAAGCCGAGAACAGGCTGGACGTGGTGCGCAAGCTGGAGGCGCAGATCCGGCTCGAGGAAGACACGATCGATCTTCTCAAGGCCGACTGGAGCCTGCTCACGCAGCCGGCGCGGCTGCAGAAGCTCACTGAAATCTACCAGAGCGAGCTGGACCTGCAGCCGACCTCGGCGCGGCAGATCGTCGGGATCGAGGAAGTGCCGGTGAGGCCGGTCGGCGGCGAGGAGCCTGCCGGCGAGGTCGAGGCCAAGGCGGCGACGGACACCACCACTACCGGAGGCATCAAGCCATGATCGGCCGCTTCCGCAGAACCAAGCCAGAAACGCCGGCAATCGTCGTGGACGGCGCGCGCAAGTCGACGGGCGGGCGGGCGCGTAACCGCGTGCTGATGACGATGGGCGTCTTCTTCACCATTTATGCCGTCATCGGCGGCCGGCTGATCCAGCTGGGCCTGACAAGCCCGGAGGATTCCACCGGACCCGTCTCGCGCATCACCGCGTCGCGTCCGGACATCGTCGACCGCAACGGGCTGGTGCTGGCGACCGACATCAAGACCGCTTCGCTGTTCGCCGAGCCGCGCCGCATCGTCGACGCCGACGAGGCGATCGAGAAGCTTCAGATCGTGCTGCCCGACCTCGACACAGAGCAGACCTACAACAAGCTGAAGAGCGGCGCCGGCTTCGTGTGGCTGCGCCGCCAGCTCACGCCGCGCCAGCAGAGCGAGATCATGGCGCTTGGCGTGCCGGGGCTGGGCTTCCGCACCGAGAAGCGCCGCTTCTATCCCGGCGGGCCCACCGCCTCGCACATTCTCGGCCTGACCAACATCGACAATAAGGGCATCGCCGGCCTCGAAAAGTATATCGACGACCAGGGCCTCGCCGACCTTCAGGCGACCGGCCTGGCGGTAGCCAAGGATCTGCAGCCGGTGCGCCTGTCGATCGACCTCAGGGCGCAGCACGTGGTGCGCGACGAGATCGCCGCCGGCCTGGAGCGCTACCATGCGATCGCGGCAGGCGCGGTGATCATCAACGTCAAGACCGGCGAGATCCTCGCGATGGCGTCGGTGCCGGACTTCGACCCCAACAACCCGTTCAACGCGCTGGACAAGGACCGGCTGAACCGCATGTCCGCCGGCGTGTTCGAGATGGGCTCGACCATCAAGAGCTTCACGACGGCGATGGCGCTGGATTCCGGCAAGGCGACGCTTGCCAGCCGCTTCGACGCGTCGCGGCCGCTGCAGATCGGCCGCTTCACCATCCGCGACTTCCACGGCAAGGGTAGGGTGCTGACGCTGCCGGAAGTGTTCATCTATTCCTCCAACATCGGTTCGGCCAAGGAGGCCGACATGGTGGGGATCGAGGGGCATCGCGAATTCCTCAAGCGGCTCG
>JAEUMA010000639.1 GCA_016793565.1 Rhizobiaceae bacterium | reverse complement strand
GATCCTCGAGCTTCTTCAGATCTGTATCGGTGTACTGGAACCGGTTCTCCTGAGGCGCGGCAATGTCGACGACCTTGAGGTCGTAATCTTCGAGATGCGTCATCTCCAAGTAGGGGGGTAAAAATGGGCGTGCCGAGCGCTATCGTATCGCCGGGAAAAAGCAGGCGGTTCGCTTTGAGCGACTTGAAGATGTAACACATGGCGGCCGTGCCGCCCTCGACCGCGTAGAGGTCGAACTTGCCGGCCGGATGCGGCTCGCCGCACATCGCCCACATCAGATATTCGTGCACGACCCGCTCATTGTGCACGAGCATGCGATCCGGCACCGGATAGTTGTCGCCGATGATGGAATCCACCAGTTCGTGGACGAAGGCGTCCGGATCGAAGCCGAATTCGGCTATCGCGAAGGCGACCATGTCCCGAAGCAGGGCTGCACCGGGCATATCGTCGTGCCTAGACAGCCAGGCCTTCAGCCGATCGGCGATGCCGCGCGCCTGCGGCATGCCGCCTACGCAAAGGATGACACCTGTACCGCCTCATATGCGAAAGCATCCTCGGAACGGCGCAGGCGCCGCAACTCGCCGGTAAGCCGCGCATTACGCATCGCGGCAGGCGGCGTGACGAGAAGCATTTCGAAATACGGTCGACGAGCCTTGTCGCCGTCCTTGAACATATCCACGAAAGCCCCCTCTGCGGGGGGCGGATCGTCTTCCCGCCAGTCGTCGGCGTCGCGCTTGTAGCTCCGGGTGATCATCGCCCTGGATATCAGGTTGGCGAGGTCGGCGAAGGACTGTGCGGAACCTGTCTCCAGCAATTCCTGGAGCCTGGCCATAAACGGACGACCGGGAAACGCGTGAAACTCTTCGATCGGCCCCAATGTCGCAAGAGCCGCCCGCGCGGCTGCCGCATCAGCCAAGTCTGCGGCCCAATCGCCCGCGACCGCCGTCAACACCCTCCAGCGGTCTGCCCTGGCGGCCGGCATCGAGAAAAAGTGGTCGATCCGCTGCGCATCGTTCGTCTTGGGCGCACCGATATTTCTGGCTTTGGCTGACATCTCTGCTCCATCGGCCCTCGTGCCCCGGGCGACCCTGCCTGGGTGAGTCGTGAAGGCGGCCAGTCGACCGCCCGCCAACACGGCTTGCTCTTCAGGACCGCGCTGTTTGTCGGGATGACCCGGAATGGCCGGTTGACGCAAGAATAGGAGGGTAATTTACAGTTAGAGATGCTTGATCCGGATTTGCGCAGGACCGTCACCCATGATGCCAATCGAAGAATGTGTTGTCAAAAGCAACGCTGAGCTTGGGCACAAAGACGATATCGCTAACCGCCACGCATGACGGCGCTGAAAAGCGGCAGAAGGCCTCCGCAAAGGATCGTTTACTATTCTCAATACCGTAATAACTCCGCAGAGCGGTCTGCCCCGGAAAAAACGTCATGTCAAATCATCAGGACGTAGGACAGACAACCTTCAAGGTTCTGTTCATAGCTGCGATGCTGCTGGCTTGCCTGCTTATCCTCAGGCCATTTCTTCCGGCCGTACTTTGGGCGGCAACCCTCGTATTGGCCACATGGCCCCTGATGCTGCGCATCCAGAAACGACTCGGAAACCGCCGCTCGCTCGCGGTGCTGGCGATGACGCTCGCAATCCTGCTCGCCTTTATCGTCCCTCTCTGGCTGGCGGTCAGTACTCTGGCGTCGAACATCGACGTCGTCGGTGACCTGGCGAAATCGGCGCTGACGATGCAACTGCCGTCAATGCCGGACTGGCTTTCGCGCATGCCACTGGTCGGTCCGAAACTGGCCGCAGCCTGGGAGAGATATCGACTGTTCAGCTTTCAAGAACTGGCGCCGCTGCTGGTTCCGTACGCCGGTATGGTCACCCAGTGGCTGGCATCGGCCGCAGGCAGCCTCGGCTCGATGTTCGTGCAGTTCGGCCTGACCACGATTCTGGCCGCATTCATGATGCTCACGGCGAATGGACCCCAGCCAGGACAATCCTTTTCGGCCGGCACTAGCTGGCGAACGTGGCGAGAAGGCGGTGCGTCTGGCCGGACAGGCCATCCGCAGCGTCGCACTGGGCGTCGTGGTGACGGCGCTCGCTCAATGCCTCATTGGTGGCGTGGGCCTATTGATCACGGGAATGCCATTCGCGGGCATCCTGATACGCGCGGGCTCAGCTTCTCCACGATACGCCGGATGGTGCCGCCTTTGCCTGCCGCGTCGCGGCTCTCGAAGACGATGACGATGCGCGCGCCGGTCTTTTTCACCCGCGCCTGCAGATGGGCGAGTTCGATTTGCAGACGCAGAAGCTCCTTCTCGTAACGCTCGCTTCTCCTTTCACCGGAGTTGCTCGATCCAGTGGCGGCATCGACCGCGAACGGGGCGGTCTCAGGAGCCTTTTCCGGCTGACGTTTCCTGTGCTTCTTGCCCATCTTGTTTTCCTCCAGAGATTGCGTTGGATCGTATAGGCTCG
>JAEUMA010000492.1 GCA_016793565.1 Rhizobiaceae bacterium | reverse complement strand
AGCGGCCGCCGACGCGGGCGAGGTCGGGACCCGTCCGCTTCGAGCCCCACTGGAAGGGGTGGTCGTACATCGACTCCGCGGCGAGGCTGTAGTGGCCGTAGCGTTCGACCTCGTCGCGCATCGGGCGGATCATCTGGCTGTGGCAGACGTAGCAGCCCTCGCGGATGTAGATGTCGCGCCCGGCGAGCTCGAGCGGGGTGTAGGGCCGCATGCCCTCCACCTGCTCGATGACGTTCTGGTGGTAGAAGAGCGGGACGATCTCGACGATGCCGCCGATGGCGACGACCCCGAGGCTCAGGCCGAGCAGCAGCGTCGCGTTCTTCTCAATGACTGCGTGACGGTTGGACATCGGTCGGGATCTCACTGGGCTGGCTGGGGAGCGGCGGGGGCGCCCATGGGCGTCTCCTGCCGGATGTCGCCGCGGATCGTCTTCCAGACGTTGAAGGCCATCAGCAGGCCGCCGATCAGGTAGAGCAGGCCGCCGAGAACCCGGATCAGGTAGTAGGGGTGCATGGCCTCGACCGTCTCGACGAAGGAGTCGACGAGGAAGCCCTCCTGGTCGTACTCGCGCCACATCAGGCCCTGCATGATGCCGGACACCCACATCGCCGAGGCGTAGAGGACGATGCCGATGGTGGCGAGCCAGAAGTGCCAGTTGACCAGCCGGAGGCTGTAGAGCCGGCTCCTGTTCCAGAGCTTCGGCGCGAGGAAGTAGATGGCGCCAAACGAGATCATGCCGACCCAGCCGAGCGCGCCGGAATGGACGTGGCCGATGGTCCAGTCGGTGTAGTGGCTGAGCGAATTGACCGCCCGGATCGACATCACCGGACCTTCGAAGGTGGACATGCCGTAGAAGGCGACGGCGATCACCCTCATGCGGATGATGGGGTCGGTGCGGAGCTTGTCCCACGCGCCCGACAGCGTCATCAGGCCGTTGATCATGCCGCCCCAGGAGGGCATCCACAGCATGATCGAGAACACCATGCCCAGCGTCTGTGCCCAGTCGGGCAGCGCGGTGAAGTGCAGATGGTGCGGTCCGGCCCAGATGTATAGGAAGATCAGGGCCCAGAAGTGGATGATGGACAGCCGGTACGAATAAACGGGCCGGTCCACCTGCTTCGGCACGAAATAGTACATCATGCCCAGGAAGCCGGCCGTCAGGAAGAAGCCAACGGCGTTGTGGCCATACCACCATTGCGTCAGCGCGTCCTGAACGCCGGAGAAGAGCGAGTAGCTCTTGGAGCCGACGAACGACACCGGCATCGCCAGGTTGTTGACTACATGCAGCATCGCGATCGTCACGATGAAGGCGAGGTAGAACCAGTTGGCGACGTAGATATGCGGTTCCTTGCGCTTGATCAGCGTGCCGAGGAACACCACCAGGTAGGCGACCCATACCAATGTGAGGAAGATGTCGACATACCATTCAGGCTCGGCATATTCGCGGCTCTGGGTGATGCCGAGAAGGTAGCCCGTCGCTGCCATCACGATGAAGAGCTGATAGCCCCAGAACACCACCCATGCGAGATTGCCGCCGAACAGCCGCGCGCGGGTAGTCCGCTGCACAACATAGAAGGAGGTCGCGATGAGCGCATTGCCGCCGAAGGCGAAAATCACCGCCGAGGTATGCAGCGGCCGCATCCGGCCGAAATTGAACCAGGGCTCTATGTTGAGGTCGGGATAGGCGAGTTGAAGCGCCACCACCACGCCGACGAGCAGGCCGACTACGCCCCAGAACATTGTGGCAATCGCGCCGTAGCGGATCGGCCCTTCCATGTAGCCATCGGGATCCTCGACCGGGGCTGGCTCAAAGGAGCGCCGCAGCAGGATGACGGATCCGATGAGCAGCACCAGCACGACGATGCCCATATGCAACCGGAATGGCTCGTCGGCGGCGAAAGCGGCCCCCAGCAGCGCCAGGAAGGCCAGAACGCTCAAGCCTATGATCTCTGTCCCGAACCGCATCGTCAGTCCCCACGTAGATTCCTGAGCTGCGCGATCTGCGAGCCCGTCTGAAGCCATTCCCGAAGCGGCGCGACAATGCCTTGATCCAAGTCAAAGCCGCCGCGTCGAACCACCGGCAAAGTCGTGCATGGGCGGAAGAGACGGAGGACAGGCGAGTTGGACACGACACGCGATTCCCATGGATGCGCTACGCCGCAGAGCTGCGGCGTCTCGACCGCCTGCGTTCCGGCGGGGCGCAGGCCTTGCATCGAACTGACGCAGGCGCATCGCGACGAGTTGGGGCTGGCCGACGCGGTCGAGGGCATCGCTGTTTCGCTTGCCGGCGAGGTCGACCGCTTCGCCTGCCTGCTGGTGGCAAGCTCCCTGCTGCCGAAATTGCGCAACAGCAGCACCTACGAGGAGAGCACCGTCTTCCCTGCCCTGCTGCCGAAGGACCCCAAGTTCGAGGTGAGCGTGTTGGAGGCAGACCACATGGAGCGCGACTGGCTCGCGCAGGAGGTCACCGACCTGCTCCTGGTGATCGGCCGCGCCGAGAAGCTCGACGATCCGGTCGCCGCGCAAGCCACGCTGCGGGCATTCGCCACCGCGCTCCGGCGGCATGTCACGCGTGAAAGCGAGCGGCTGCTGCCGGTCATGCCTGAAGCTTGATCCTTCGCCGGCCGCCCCGCCGCCTCAGTCCTTACCGCGCTTTTCCCCGTGCTTGGCCCTGGCGCGGTCACGGTCAAGCTTTCCGTATTCGCTCATGATGGTCACCAGGACGCCGGCGGTCCAGCCGAAGGTAAAGAGGCCGGACATCGCGATGATCGGACCGAGCAAACGCCATTCATCAGGCAGCGTGACATTGCCGGCTCCGAGCGTAGTGTAGCTCTGGAGAACGAAGAAGTAGCTGTCCCGCATTCCGGCGATCATCCCCTGGCCATATATCGGCAAAGCCCAGAGCAGCGTTTCCACCAAGTGCAGCGCAGCGAGTGATCCGATCGCCACAGCGAGCAGCCCGTCGGCCCGCCAGTAGGAGACGGTCGCGGGATCGAGCCTCGCCCACGATGCGCTGAAACGGCGGTTGATCGCCCGGATGCCGGCGCCATGCACCAGGATCGTGAAGATCAATACCAGAACGCCGACAACAACCTCCAGCAGCGTATGCGCAGTGGAATATTCGTTCATCTCCGGACCTCGATCGAAGCGGTAACAGCGCGGATTTCCTACACGCTTGTCCGCAATGGAGAAGCCGTCTTGTATCATCCGCCCTAAAAGCGGCACGTGTCGGCCTGTCATACCGGCACGAATCAGGTGCTCCGGACCATTTCGCCGGGCGCGCTACGATCGCCAGCTCTAGAACCATTCGAAAGAACCGCTCGCTCTGCGGCCGGAACACCAAGAAAAGGAGAGTATCCCCCATGTCGTTGATCCGAAAAGCACCTTTGGCGCTGATCATTGCGCTCGCACCGTTTGCCGCCCAAGCCGACACCACGCAGGTGGGCGTCCTGTCCTGCGACGTGTCCGCGGGTCTCGGTCTGTTCGTCGTGGAGAAGCAGGAACTGTCCTGCGTGTTCAAGCAGGAAGACGGAACGACCGACAACTACACGGGTTCGATCGACGAATTCGGTGTCGCCCTCGGTGAGACCGAGAAAGGCCATCTCGTCTGGGCCGTGCTGGCCGCGGCCAGCGGGCTGCCGAAGGGCGCGCTGGCCGGCACCTATGCCGGCGTGGGCGCCAATGCGTCCATTGGCGTCGGCGCC
Source organism: Rhizobiaceae bacterium (assembly GCA_016793565.1). GTDB lineage: Bacteria > Pseudomonadota > Alphaproteobacteria > Rhizobiales > Rhizobiaceae > JAEUMA01. Next base: position 3,177 of record JAEUMA010000492.1, on the reverse strand, counting down.
GGAGCGAACGTGCTGGTCGGCGGCACCGGCCGCTCGTTCTCGCTGCAGCCGCTCTCGGTTGAAGACGAGGCGGGCATCAACATCGCGGGCGGTGTCACCACCGTCACCCTCAAGGTCGCTCCGTAAGCCTGTGAGCCGGATGCGAGGCCGCGGAAGCTGCCTCGCAGAACCGCCTACCGTTCGCGCCGCAGGAAGCGCGCGTCGACCCAGCCCTGCTGACTGCGATAGCGAACCTCGCACCAGCGTTCGTCAGGTGTGCAGCCCAAGCGGCGGATGCCGGTACCGTCGAAAGGTATCTCACCGATGATCGGCGAGCGCGAACCGGGGCGGTCGCGCATGTTGAGCCGGTCGTCCACGGCCACGCCGACGACGCGGTAGGTACCTGCGCCGGGGTCGGGGAGCGGCTGCGGGCGTTGGCCGTCGTCGCCGCGACCGGAGATCCGCGCCTCCAGTGTGAACGGCACGACCTTGTCGCGACGCGCCTCGCTGCGCATCAGGAACACCTGCACCCGGTAGAAGCCGGACGTCCTGAGACGGTCGGACCAGTTCGTCTCCTCGCGCGCGATCACACGGCCACGCGGATCGAAGACGTTGAAGTAGAGAAAATTATTGCGCGAGCGCAGGTCCAGGCTCATCCGTTGCCCGGCGCGTCCCTCCAGTCGGTAGTTGACGTCGCCCCGTCCGACGACCAGCCCGCGAACCACAGTGTTTGTCGCGCCCGGCCGAAAGCGCAGCGTCTCCATGCCGTCCTGCGCGCCGGCGCTGCCCACGGGTATAGCGAGCGCCATCAGCGCGCCCATTACCAGGCCTATCAGCCTGACCATCATCGGAGTCATATGATCGTCCTCCCGCCGTCCCGGCCTGTCATATCGCTACCACCACCTCGCGGCCTTGCGGTCGTGCCTGGTCAGTAGGTCTTCAGGCCATTGACCATCAGCCGCACCGCATAGAGTGAGGTCGTCGCGCAGATATAGAGCACGTTGCGCTTCTGGCCACCGAAAACGCAATTCGCCGATGGCTCCGGCACGAACACCTTGCCGATCAGCGTGCCGTCGGGATCGTAGCAATGAATACCGTCGCCGGCGCTTGTCCAGATGCGGCCGGCCTCGTCTAGCCGGAAGCCGTCGAAGAAGCCCTCCGTGCATACGGCGAACAGCTTGCCGCCCGACACGCGGCCCGCACCGCTGACGTCGTAGACCTTCATGTGGACTGGAAGGTCGGGCACGTGGCTGCGACCGGTATCGACCACATATAGCAGCCGCTCGTCGGGGGAAAACGCCAGGCCGTTCGGGCGCACCATGTCGGTCACGACGGCCTCCACCTCGCCCGTGTCCGGATCGACCCGGTAGACGTTGCAGCCGCCTGTTTCGCTCTCGGCACGGTCCCCCTCGTAATCGCTGTCGATACCGTAGGTGGGATCCGTGAACCAGATCGAACCGTCGGACTTGACCACCACGTCGTTGGGCGAATTCAACCGCTTGCCCTGCCAGCGATCGGCGATGGTGACGACGCGGCCGTCATGTTCGGTGCGGCTGACGCGGCGGCCGCCATGCTCGCAGCTGACCAGCCTGCCCTGCCGGTCGACGGTGTGGCCGTTGGTATAGCCGCAGGGCTGGCGGAAGACGCTGACATGGCCGTCCGTCTCGTCGTAGCGCAGCATGCGGTTGTTCGGGATGTCCGACCAGACGACGTAGCGGCCGGCCGCGAACCAGGCTGGTCCTTCCGCCCAGCGGCAGCCCGTGAACAGCTTTTCGACGCTGGCGCTGCCGTTGAACAGCCGCGCGAAGCGTTGGTCCAGTACCTCGTAATCTGCTGCAGCCACCTTCGTCTCCCCCGTTTCGGCCAGCGTCCGATCCTCCCGGCGCATCGCCTTTGTTTGGCGAGTCGCCGGGTTTTCGTCAACGGGAAGTCCGGGGCGGCAACGTTGGTCGGAGGCGAATGCCGGGCTGGCCGAGAGTGCCGGCCTGGCTAGCCGAGCGTAACGCCATGCTTCCTGGCGGTCTCGCGCAGGAAGGGCAGCCCGACTTCGATCACGTCGTCCGGCCGCTCCGCCACGGGACGCCACACGGCGAGGCCGCCGGCGATGTCGGCATCGACGTGGTTCATGCTTTCCAGCGTGATCGGGCCCTTGAAGCCGATGTCGTCGATCGCCTTGAAGGCGGCGTCCCAGTTGAGCATGCCACGGCCGGGCACGCCGCGGTTGGCCTCCGAGACGTGCACATAGCCGAGATAGGGCGCGGCGTCGGCGAACCCCTTGGCGAAATTCTCCTCCTCGATGTGCATGTGATAGGTGTCGAGGTGGATGAAGATGTTGTCCGCGCCGACGCGCTCGATGATTTTCGCTGCATCCTTGCCGGTGTTGATCAGGTGCGTTTCGTAGCGGTTACAGGGTTCGATGCCGATCTTAATGCCGTGCCCCCTGGCGAGCCGAGCCGCACGTTCCAGAAAGCGGCAGATGCCGTCCAGCTCCTTCTGTGTGCGCGGCTTCTTGGTGGTCTTGCCGATCGTGCCGTAGGTGACGCCGCCGAGCCCGAAGCCGCCGACCTCCGCGGCCACGCGGAAGGCCGGTTCGAGGAAGTCGAGCCCGTCCTGCGGCTGTTCGACCACGTCGATAGACCAGGGCAGGCCGAGCGAGGGCACCAGTTCGACGCCGTAGCGACTGCCGAACGCGCGGGCCCGTTTGGTGTCGAGTTCGGCGGGGCGAAGCAGCGGAATCTCCAGAAGGCCGATCCCAAATTCCTTGAGCTTGTCCATCTGCGGCTCGATGCGCGCCAGATCCCAGACCGGGGCGATGGCGAAGGTGTGCAGTCCTAACGTGTTCATCGGCGTCAGCCTCGTTGTTCGTGCGCCGCCGCGGCGGCGGTATCGCCGCCGCCCACGATCCGGGCGACGACCTCGTTCATGTTCGTGTGCGCCGTAACCAGATCGGCGTCGGCGCGCCCATGCCGCAGCACGACGATGCGGTCGGTAACCGCCAGCACGTCGTTGAGGCGGTGCGAGATCAGAATCACGGCGATGCCTTCGGACCTCAGCCGGCGGATCAGGTCAAGCACGCTCTGCACCTCGCGCACGGCAAGCGCGGCGGTCGGCTCGTCCATGATGACGAGCTTCGGATTGAACGTCAGCGCCCGCGCGATCGCCACGGTCTGCTGCTGGCCGCCGGAAAAGGAGCCCACC
>JAEUMA010000483.1 GCA_016793565.1 Rhizobiaceae bacterium | reverse complement strand
ATTGAAATTCCAAAAACATTTTGTGATTCAAGGAATTCAGAGGCATATGGCTGACCTAGATAAGTGACCTAACTGGACACTAAGCTAGGTGCGAAATGGCTCTCTCTTACATGAAACGCCGCGGCGCCGTCTTCTATGTGCAGATGGCCGTCCCGACCGACCTTCAGGCCGTGCTCGGCCGCAAAACGATGGATCAGTCGCTCAAGACGAAGGACCCCGCCGAAGCGCGGCGCCTGCTTCCCGACGTGCTCAACGCCTGGCACCGACTGTTCGATGAGACCCGCGCCCGCAAGCAGCTCACGCCGGAGCATCGCAAGGCGGCGACCTGAGAGCATTATCAGCGCGAACTCGACGATGCCGACTTTGATCGGCAGTTCCGGCCGACCCAAGCCGACATCGATGCCGCCACGCGGGAAATGTTCGAGCGCAACGGTCGCGGCGAGATCGGTGAGGGGCCGCCCGCCATCTTTGATGCCACGCTCTACGTGCTGGTCATGAAAGGCCGCGGCGAGGTCATGCGCCGGTCGCGCGAGGTTCGAGCCGCCACGCTCCGCAAGCACCTGGGGACCGGCGAGACTGCGCTGGTGGAGTATGCCGTCGACGACTTCATCGCCCGCAACAAGCTGGACGTCGTGAAGGGCAGCCCGGAGTATCGCGACCTGTGCCAGCGCTTCCAACGCGCCGAGCTTGAAGGCCTGGCGCGTGCTGCCGAGCGCGACCAAGGCGACTTCACCGGCGCGCCCAGAGACCCGATCATCGTGCCCGCCGCCCCTACCAGCATCCCCGGTGAGGACATCCTCGAACTCTACGACAGATACACCCGCGAGAACGCCAAGGGCATCACCGCTGACACACTCAAGCAAGGTCGCCGCGATGTGAAGCTGTTCGTCGACACGGTCGGCAACCCACCGGCCAGCCGGATCGACAAGAAGATGGTCCGGGAGTGGAAGGCACTGCTCCTCGACTACCCGGTCAAGGCCGCCGAGATCGCCGTCTTCAAGGGCATGACGATGCGCCAGGTGATCGAGGCCAATGTCAAGATCGGCAAGCCGAAGATCACCAACCGCACCGTGAACCGCTACCTGACCGCGCTAGGCGCCTTCTGCGACTGGCTGGTCCGCAACGACTACCTCGACGTGAACCCGGTGGCTGGTCTCCTGCAGACGATCGACAAGCAGAAGCGCTCCACGCTGCCGTTCACCGTCGAACAGATGAACACGTTGTTCGCCTCGCCGCTGTTCACCGGCTGCCGCAATGACACCGACTGGCACCTGGCCGGCAACCACATGATCCGCGACCACCGCTATTGGTTGCCGCTCGTCATGCTCTACAGCGGCGCCCGTGTCGCCGAAGTCGCCCAGCTGCTCGTCGACGACGTGCGGCAGGAACATGACGTGTGGATCATCCACATCAGTGAGTCCGATGATGACGACAAGTCGGTCAAGACCAAGGGCAGCATGCGCGTGGTCCCGGTGCACCCCGAACTGATCAGGCTCGGCTTCCTCGACTTCCATACTGATATGAAGGGCAATGGCGCCAAGCGGCTTTTTCCCGAGGCGACTCGCAACCAGCGCGGCCAGATGGCTGCCGAATTCTCCCGAGACTTCAGCCGCTACCTCAAGCGGCTAGGCCTCAAGGAAGGTCGCGGCTTGTCGCTCTACAGCTTCCGGCACGGCTTCATTGATGCGCTTCGGCGAGCCGAATTCCTCGACGAGCAGTTCGGCTTCCTGGTTGGTCATACGTCACCGACGATGACCGGGCGCTATGGCGTCATGCCCCAGGGCACGCTCCGGCAACGGCAGGAGATGGTCGAGAAGGTGCGTTACCCCGGCTTGGACCTGAGTCAGCTTTATCGATGAATCTATTCGCGCGACGGTCTTGCGTGCTGCCAAATAGCTCCCACGGTAGTGGTAGGGTCCGAAACCAAACTTCGGCGGACACCTTAAGCATCCCCATCGGGTGATCGAGGATTTTCTAGGACTTCGAAGGATCCCGCGTCGGTCGGGACCGATTGGTTCCTGGTGATCCCGCAACGGGCGTTCACATGGCAAGCGGCGAAACAAGTTCGCACCGACCAAAGGAGCGTTCCCACGCATCACGCCGACAATTGCGCAGCGGCAGCAACTCCTGTTTGGAGTGAACCCCTCGGGGTGGACTGCCGGGCCCCGAAAACTGTATGCTTGACGAGCCTTGATCAGGAAAGGCTCAGGAAGCGCACGTTGACGGAGGGCCGTAACGACGTCCGATTTGCGCCGGCGAAGAAGTCAGATCGCACCCGCAAGATGCGCTGGCATGCTATTCCTCTGCTCAATCATTCTTGCATATCGCGAGGCTTCTTCAGCGATCGCCAATATCGTGCCCGACCGACGCGAAACGGCGAAGGCTAGCCCCGCAAAGTAGGTTCCCGGCACACTGCCGACCCCGTGGTCGTGGACGGGCCGCCCTTCAGCGTCGAGCAGACCTGGAACCTGTATCCAGCTGAAGTCTCCCTTGAAGCCGGTGCACCAGATCACGGTGGTGATGCCGCAATCCTCGACGTCAAGCGAGCGGATCGGCGGCTGCGGTATGCGTGCCGCGACAACCTCGTTTGCATCCGCCTCCGCCGCAGGAGCACTGATCCCTGACTGACGGCTGTATTCCTCGATCGCTCGTCTGGCATTCTCTGATGTTTCACCGGCAAAGCGCAAATGATCTTCGACGCTGTCGTCGAAGCGGAGGATCGTTCCATCGATCTCAGTTAGCCGCCGAAGCAGCAAGACACCCTGGGCGCTCACAGACTGCAGGCTGAGCGTGTGCACTGCGCCGGTCAGCGGCCGTCCAACGATGCGTCCCTGCTGCTCCAGCATCTCGATGCGCGACTGGTCTATTCGCCCGCTTCTGACCAACCAGTCCATAATGTGACTACCGCGATACATGTGCGGCAGCCGGCCGACCCGGCTGGTTGAGAGGTAGACGGTCCGCCCAGCGCCAACGAGATCTTCGGCGATCTGTCCGCCGGATTGCGCACTGCCGACCACGAGGATGGCACCGGGCGCGAGGCCGGCCGGACTACGGTAGTCCGAGGCATCAATCTGCTTCAGCCCAGCCGGCAGCTTGGCGGACAAGGCGGGGCGCACTGGGACATTCTGGTTGCCGCATGCAATGACGACACTTCGCGCCCACAAAGCTCCGCCGGGTGTTGCCAGCCGAAAGAGACCGTCGCTGGTGACCATCTCACTGACATGCACATCAATCCTGACCGGAAGCCCATGACCGACAGCGTAGTCTTCGAGGAGGGCAACAAACTCGGCCGAGGTCATTGCACCGTCGGGATCCGGACCCGCATACGACATTCCGGGCATGACCGTCTGGCTGTTTGGGGTATTGAACCGGAACGAATCCCAGCGCTGGGTCCGCCATGACTCGCCGATCCGCGCCCGCTCCAGCACCTGGTGCCGCAAGCCACGCTGCTTCAGTGCGTGGCTGACGCCGAGCCCAGCCCATCCAGCTCCGACTACGGCCGCATCCAAAACGTCCCTTGCACCTGTCATCGGGCGCTCCCGAGAAAACGATGCGTATGCGCACACAACTAGCACAGTCGCAGTGCGGGGACATTGGGAATCGATGGCATATCGCCTTCACCGTGGCGTCGGCGTGCCGATCGCGTCACCCCCGCTGATCGGCACGCCGCTCGTGCTCATGGCCTTGATCAGCGAATTGTCTTGACTGAGGGTCGCGCTGGATGGCTCTGCATTCCCCCGATGGCAGGCATTCAAGCGAGGATCCGCTGCCACTGGATACGGCGAAACACCGACCTAATTACCGCGCATGGACAACGGCTGGTTGGACGGCGGCTGCCCCCTCTGCCGGCAGAGATCGTCATGATGCGGCACCTGGATCTCAGACAAGCGGTATCATTCGTTCGATTTGGCACGCGGCGCAGGCGGGGGTGTCCCGTCTGTCTCTGAGAGGGCAATCAGTTGCGCTTGGGAGAGAGCTAACGCGAAATGACCGTGCTGCGCGTGATCCTCGGCGACCAGTTGTCCGCACGGCTGGACATCGTGGCCGGCGCGGACAAGGGCCGCGACGTTTTCCTGCTGGCCGAGGTGATGACTGAGGCCACCTATGTGCGCCATCACGTCAAGAAAATCGCCTTCCTGTTTTCCGCCATGCGCCACTTTGCAGAAGCCCTGCGCAACGTCGGCCATGCCGTGCGCTATGTCGCGCTGGACGACGATGGGAACAGCCAGAGCCTCGACGGTGAAATCCTGCGCGCGGTGGAGGCGCTAGGCCCTGGCCGCGTCGTGGTCACCGAGCCCGGCGAGTGGCGCCTGCGCGAAGGCTTCGAGGCCCTGCGGCTGGCACTCCCCGTGCCGCTCGACATCTTGCCCGATACGCGGTTCCTCTGCTCCCATCCGGACTTCAACGCGTGGGCCGAGGGGCGGCGCGAATTGCGGATGGAATACTTCTATCGCGAGATGCGGCGGCGCCACCAAATATTGATGGAGCCGGATGGCAAGCCGTCGGGCGGGCGCTGGAATTTCGATGCGGAGAACCGCAAGCCGCCCAAGGCCGGGCTCCACAGTCCGCGACGCCTCAGCTTCCGCAAGGACGACATCACGCTCGCCGTGCTCGATCTCGTGCGGCGGCGCTTTCCAGACGGCTATGGCCGATTGGAGCCGTTTCATTTCGCGGTGACGCGGCGACAGGCGCGCCGCGAACTGGACCATTTCATCACCCATATCCTGCCGGGCTTCGGCGACTATCAGGACGCGATGGTCACGGGCGAACCCTACCTGCGCCATTCATTGCTGTCGGCCTACATCAATGCCGGGCTGCTCTATCCGCTGGAGGTTTGCCGCAAGGCCGAGGCCGCCTATCGCGATGGCCATGCGCCGATCAACGCAGCCGAGGGCTTCATCCGGCAGATCCTGGGCTGGCGTGAATATGTGCGCGGCATCTATTGGCGGTTCATGCCCGGCTATGTCGAGCGCAACGCCCTGGGCGCGACCGAGTCGCTGCCGTGGTTCTACTGGAGCGGCGAAACGCACATGGCCTGCATGCGGGAGGCCTTTGCGCATACCTATGACCATGCCTATTCGCACCATATCCAGCGCCTGATGATCACCGGGAACTTCGCGCTGCTGGCGGGGATAGATCCGAAGGCCGTGCATGAATGGTATCTCGCCGTCTATGCCGACGCCTATGAATGGGTCGAAGCGCCGAACACGATCGGCATGGCGCTACACGCCGACGGCGGGCTGCTGGCCTCGAAGCCTTACGCCGCGAGCGGCAACTATATCAATCGGATGAGCAATTTCTGCGACGGATGCGTCTACGATCCCTCCGTGTCGATCGGGGGGAAAGCCTGCCCGTTCAATTCGCTTTACTGGGATTTCATGGCGCGCCACCGCGAGCGGCTCAGCGGCAACGCCCGGATGCCTTATGTTTATGGCAATTGGGTCAGGATGGGCGCCGACAAGCAGATGGCGCTCCGTGCCCAGGCGAAGGCGCACCGCGTCGCCATGCGCGAGGGGCGGTTATGAAGAAAAAGCGCACGGCGAAAGCCGATCTGCCGACAAAGACCTGCCCCGTTTGCAAGCGCCCGTTCACCTGGAGGAAGAGATGGAGCGCGGTATGGGACCAGGTCGTCTATTGTTCGGACGCCTGCCGCAGTCGGCGCAATCGAATAGCTAGTCCAGTCTCCCACTGAAACCGGCGCAAGCTTCGCGGCAGAATAAGGCAGATCCCAAGTTGGGTTGCGAAGCATGGCATGGTGCCGGGCGCAGGTCTGTTCTGCCGAGGAGTGAGTAACTCTCCTGTTCCGGGATCGTGCAGGCTTTCAATTGCCCGGCCTGTTGCTGGCAATCAAATGATCTGCGGTCAAGTAGGCCAGGGCCATGATCGTGTGAGTGGGATTGTAGGCAGCAAGCGTGGGAAACTGGCCTCCGCCAACCGCATAGCAACCCGGCAGCTCGTGCACTTGGCCATGCACATCCGTGACCGATGTGGCAGGATCGAGGCCCATCCGGTGAGTGCCTGTGTCATGCACGGTCACATGATAGGCGGGCGTGGGCGAGTCCTCCCACCACTCCGTCATCCCCAGTTCCTCGGCCAGCTGCCGTTTCACCCGCATGAAGTATTCCACGGATCGACGGTCGTAGTCCGTCCAGTCGTGAGTTATCCGCAGCGCGGGCTGGCCGTGGGGATCCTTCACTGTCGGGTCGAGGTCGCAATAGGCCAGCCGCGAAGGCAGCGTCGAGTGC
>JAEUMA010000709.1 GCA_016793565.1 Rhizobiaceae bacterium | reverse complement strand
GGTGAGCGAGCGCGGCCTGCTGGCCGAGCCGGACCGGCTTCCTGCTGCGCATACAAAGCCGTCCGCCGTTCCGTTGGCGCCGCCACAGCGACCCGCAGCCGTATCATCGGCCGTACGCGAGTGGATAGGCTCTGCATCTCCGGGCCTCTCGGCGTTGAGCAGAGCGGTTCTGCGAACGTTCGCCTTGGAACTCGACCGCGGCACGGCCTTCCTGTTCGCTCCGGTGTTCATGGCGGTCGGCGCGGTGGTCTATTTCGCGCTGCCGGCCGAACCTGGCGTTGCGCCCCTGGCGGCGCTTGCGCTGCTTGCGTTGGCGATGACCTGGGCAAGCCGCGGTCGAATCGGGACGAACCTCGCTGCCGCTGCTATCCTGATGGCCGTCGGCGGCGCGCTGCTCGCCAAGATGGAAACGCTGCGCGCGGACACCAAGGTGATCGGCGCCGAGGTCGTCACACGCCTGACAGGACGCGTTGCTTCCGTCGAACAGATGAGCGGCGGGCGGGCCCGGCTAACCATCGACGTGGCCGCGACGGAACGGCCGACATTGCGCTACGCGCCCGAACGTATTCGTGTGACGGCAAGGCGGCTGGCAGCGCCGGTGGAAGCCGGCAGCCTGATTACCGGGCTCGTGCGGCTGATGCCGCCGTCCGGTCCCGTGCGCCCGGGCAGCTACGACTTCTCTTTCGAGAGCTATTTCGACGGCATCGGTGCCAGCGGGTTCTTCATGAGTGGCCCGACCGTCGTCGCCGAACGCGAACCGCTGCGCCCGGGATTGCGTGCCACTGTCGAGAATTTCCGCAACCATGTCGCCGAGCGCGTGCGCCAGCGCATCGGTGGAGCGGAAGGCGAGGTCGCGGCCGCACTTATCGTCGGAGTGCGCGCGGGCATCCCCGAAACCCTTTCGGAAGCGATGCGCACCACCGGCCTCTACCATGTCATCTCCATTTCCGGCCTGCACATGGCGCTCGTCGCAGGCACATTGATGTCCCTGCTTCGATCCGGCTTCGCCCTGTTTCCGGACTTTTCGGCGCGGCATCCGGTGAAGAAGCTCTCAGCGGTGCTCGCGCTTGCCGGCATCACGCTCTATCTGCTGATATCGGGCGGCGAGGTCGCGGCGCAGCGCAGCTATCTCATGCTGGCGGTGATGCTGTCGGCTATCCTCTTCGACCGGGCCGCGCTCACGCTGCGAAATCTTGCCATATCGGCCATCGTGGTGATCGCTCTTTCTCCACATGAGGTGGTCGGGCCGAGCTTCCAGATGTCGTTTGCGGCCACCGCCGCGCTGGTCGGCGCCTATGCTGCGTGGTCGGAGTATGGCGGCCGCCGACAGGCCGTGCCGGTGTCTCGCCCTTTGTCCGGCCGCGTGTTGCGCTATGCCGGCGTTGCGATCGCCGGCCTTGCGGCTACCTCGATCGTGGCCGGGTTCTCGACGTCGATCTTTGCCGTATATCACTTCCAGCGCATTGCGCCGCTCAGCCTGGTCGCCAACCTAGCCGCCATGCCGATCGTCTCGACGGTTGTGATGCCTTTCGCTGTGCTGGCGGCGCTGGCGATGCCCTTCGGTCTGGATGGGCCGTTTCTCGAGGTGATGGGGCGCGGCATCGCTTGGATGAGCGCCATCGCGACGTGGCTCGCCGAACGTTCTCCGCCGGACTCCGTCGGCGTCATACCGGGCGTTTCGGTGGCGCTGCTTTCCCTGGCACTGGTGCTCGCGACGCTGGGAACCACTTGGCTGCGCGTGAGCGCTCTCCTGCCGGCGATCGTCGGCCTTCTGCTGGTCAGCACTGCGAGGACGCCGGACGTGCTCGTCTCCGAGGACGCCAGGCTGGTCGGGGTGGCCATCGGCCCTGGTGCGATAGCGTTCAATCGGTCGCGTCCGAGCGCCTTCACGGCGCAAAATTGGCAGCGCGCTATGAATACGCCAGAACGCCGGGCGCCGACGCCAGTCCCCGACGAGCCCGCAGCAGCCGCGGCCCCGGGCCTAGCCTTCGCCTGCGACAACGGCCTGTGCTTCGCTCGCCAGGAAAACGGGTGGGTTGTCGCCCACGCAGCAAACGGCGAAGCAATGGCAAGGGCCTGCGGCCATGCCGACCTGATCGTGGTCGAGGACGCGACAATCCGGCGGCGCTGCGCCACGGGACGCGCAACCGTCGTCACCGCGCGCGATCTCGCCCGTCATGGCGCGCTTGCCGTCTATCTCGACGGCGCGAAAGCGACAAAACCCGCGCTAACCCTGGAATATGCCGTGAGCGAGCCTTACCGCCCCTGGCATCAGCACCGCGTCTTCTCGCGTGCCGCCCGCGGCCTCGCGCCCTATGCGCGAAAGCCGGCCGCCAGCGGCACGGGCGTCAATAGCGGCGGATGAGGCCGACCAGCTTGCCCTGAACCTTGACGCGATCGGGACCGAAAATCCGCGTCTCGTAGGCGGGGTTGGCGGCCTCCAGTGCTATGGACGCACCTTTGCGCCGGAAACGCTTCAAGGTCGCCTCCTGGTCGTCGACCAGAGCCACGACGATATCGCCGGGGTTCGCCGTATTGGCGTTGCGGATGATCACCGTATCTCCGTCGAGGATGCCGGCCTCGATCATCGAGTCGCCCTTCACTTCCAGCGCGTAGTGTTCGCCGGCAGCAATCATGTCGGGGGGCACCGCGACCGAGTGGGTGCGGTGCTGGATCGCGTCGATCGGCACGCCGGCTGCGATGCGGCCCATGACCGGGATGGCGATCGCGGCGCCCACGTCTTCGTCGTCGTTGACGGCGATCGGCGTGCGGGCCTTCTGCGGCTGGTTGCGTCCTAGGCTGCCCTCGATGACGCTGGGTGAGAACTTTCGCGCGGCCAGTCCGGGTGCCATCGATTCCGGCAGCCGCACCACTTCGAGCGCGCGAGCACGGTTCGGCAGCCGGCGAATGAAGCCTCGTTCCTCCAGCGCTGTGATCAGCCGGTGGATGCCGGACTTCGAGGCGAGATCGAGTGCCTCCTTCATTTCGTCGAAGGACGGCGGAATGCCGGATTCCTTCATGCGCTGGTGGATGAACAGCAACAGTTCGTGTTGTTTGCGCGTAAGCATCGCGGCCTCTGGAGAATCGATCAAAAACAAAACCGGAACAAACACTATCTGTTCCATTTGTGTTCCGCAACCGCTTAAAACTTGGTGAAGGGTAGCAAGGGGGCCGAAATTATAGGCCGTCGTTCAGAACGCTTTTTCGTGCATCAGCAGGACGGGTGGGTCGGCTTCCACTCGCCGGCGTTTCAGGCTGTCATCCTGAAATAGAGCATGGGCAGCTTTTCAGGCAGCGCCTCGACCCGATCGATGGTGATGTAGCCGCGACGTCCGAAGATGCGCGGAAGGTAGTTCTCGCCACCCGAGTCGAGGCCGACGCAGAACACGTCGATGCCGCGGTGACCGAGATCGTGCACGGCGCGTCGCGCATCCTCGACCAGATAGCGTTTGTCGGTGATGTCCACGTCGGAAGGCTCGCCGTCGGTTATGACCAACACCAGGCGGCGATGCGTCTGCCGTTCCTCGATCTCCGCGCCCGCATGGCGAAGTGCCGCGCCCAGGCGAGTGGAAAGGCCACCGCGCAGACCGGCCAGGCGAGCCTTCGCGCCGTCGTCATAGCGCTGCTCGAAGTCCTTCACACGGTAGAGACGGACATCCTCGCGTCCGTCAGAGCAGAATGCATGCACGGCGAAGGGGTCGCCGAGACCGTCCATCGCCTCCGAGAGAAGCGCGGTCGCGATCCGTTCGACCTGGATGACGGTGGTGGTCTGGTCGCGAATGCGATCGCGCGTCGATTCCGAGATGTCGAGCAGGACGAGCACAGAGAGATCGCGCGCGCGCATTACCGTCGTCTCGTAGACGCGCGGATCCGGCTGCACGCCCGTCCGGCGGTCGATGGCTGTTCGAATGCAGGCGTCGAGGTCCAGGCGGTCGCCCTGCGCCTGTCGCCTCAGCCGCTCCGGGCGGCTGATCTTGGCGTTCTTAACCAGCCGGGCGATGCGGGCGGCGAGTGCCGAATGTGCCTCGGTGAGGGCGCGCGCAGCGTCCGCCGGCGCCGGCTTGGCGGGAAACTCCACTACTGTCGTCCATTCCGCCCGTTCGCTGCCGGCGATGTAGTCCCATTCGGCGTAGCGCGCGATCGGCACGCCGACATCGTCGCCCACAGCCTGCAGCCGCGCGGCCTGGTTGGCTGGCGGCGCCCCTTCCGACTGCTCGTCTTTCTGCCGCTTGTCCTTCTCCTCGCGCTGCTCGATACGCACCGAATCCAGGATGGTCTCGGCCGTCTCTGCTTCCTCCGGCGGCGGTTCGCCGAAGTCCCAGAGGCCGTTGTTGTCGTCGCGATAGGACGGCTGAACGATATAGGTCTTGGGGTTGAACTGGATGCGCATCTGGCCGAGATCGTTGCCCAGGAGGCCACCGATCCTGCGGCTGATCGACGGGTCGCTCCATTGGCTTCGATGATCGAAGAACATCATCTTGCCCTTGTTCACGAACGGGTCGTCGTCCTTGTATTCTGGGTCGATCAGCGCGCGGGCCAGCCGCGGCATCAGGATCTCTGCGGTCAGCGCCGTCTGCGGGCGTGCGGTGTGGTAGCGGGTCCACAGCCGCCGCAGGCCGGGATAGTCGCGCGAGGCCAGCATTTCGACACGGGCGTCCTCGATCAGCGAGATAAGCGCGATCTGGACCGGCTTGAGCGTGCCGACCGGCATGCGCGGGCCGGAATAGACCTGATGCGCGCCGATATGGCTGAGCACGGCACGATAGTGGGTCACTGCCTCCTGCCCGTGCAGGCCGGCGAAGGCCTCGGGTACGCGCGTGATCAGGCCATCAAAAGCGGCACGGCGCGGAGCCGGTCGGCCGGGGCGTACGGCCATCGTGCGCATCGCTGGGCGCAGGCCCCAGAGCGCCGTCAGATAGGCTTTCAGGCGACGCTCGACGTCGACGAAGAGCACGTCGCTGGATGCCTGCTCGAAGGCGCGCAGCGCGCTTTCGTCCCACAGCGAGAAATACGCCTGGCGCTGTGCCGCGTCGCCGCTGGCGGAGCGGATGCCTGCCAGCATCCAGTTGCGGAAGCCCGCCGAATCAATGCGAACGAGGATGAAGTCGAGCTTTTCGATGAGGGGTGCAACGGATTCAGGGGCAAGCTGCGCCAGCTGCTCCATCGTTTCCAGCCAATGCCTGAAAGCGGCGGCATCCTTGATGTGACGGCAGGCGGCGGGGATCGCCGTCAGGAAGGCGGTCGCCGCGGAACCGCCCGACTGCTTCTGGATCGCAAGCGCCGCCGGCGCCACGGCGAGGCCGGCATCCGGGCCGAACAGCCTGGCCGCCTCGACACTGGCAGCGGCGAAGTCGATCAGCCCCGCGGTGCCTGTTCCGGCCACGATCAGCTTGTCGAGCGCGTCGCTCCAGCGGTCGAAATCGGTATCGGCGAAGGATTTGCGTACGCCCGCCCAGGTCGAGCGGCCGATGAGTTCGGGCAACCGCGCGCGACGAGACAGTTCATCCAAGGCGCGGTTCTTGTCGGCCACGATCTACACGCAGGCGTGGATGACTTCGGAGAGCGCGTCGCGCATGTCCCTGTCGTCCGTGATGGGCAGAACCAGTACGACCTCGCAGGCGTCGACGAGCGGCACGGACTTGCTCACCAAGCGCGCGGCCTGCACCAGCATGCGCGTGGAAGCGCCTTCGTCGAGGCCGTGCCCCTTGAGGTTTCGCGTCCGCTCCGCGATCCGCACCAGGATTTCGGCGGTTCGCGGCTCTACGCCCGATTCGTGGCGGACGATCTCGGCCTCCACGACCGGGTCGGGATAGGAGAAGTCCAGGGCGGCGAAGCGCTGCTTGGTGGATTCCTTCAAGTCCTTGATGACGCTCTGATATCCTGGATTGTACGAGATCACGAGCTGGAAGTCCGGATGCGCCTGGATGAGCTCGTTCTTCTTTTCGAGCGGAAGAATACGGCGGTCGTCGGACAGCGGGTGAATGACCACGGTGGTGTCCTGGCGGGCCTCCACGATCTCGTCGAGATAGCAGATCGCGCCGTGGCGCACGGCCAAGGTGAGGGGGCCATCATGCCAGACGGTGCCTTCGGCGTCGAGGAGATAACGGCCGACGAGGTCGGATGCCGTCATGTCTTCATGGCAGGCCACGGTGATCAGGGGGATGCGCAGCCGCCATGCCATGTGCTCGATGAAGCGCGTCTTGCCGCAGCCAGTTGGACCCTTGAGCATGACGGGCATGCGGGCGGCGTAGGCGGCCTCGAACAGTTCGATCTCCTTGCCGACCGGCCGGTAGTAGGGTTCGCGGGCAATCATGTATGCATCGAGTATCATCGGCATCATTCTCGGCAAAGTGAAGGGCAGGGCGGCGGATCGTGGGTCCGCCGCCCGGTGTGGAACCGGCAGTGCCGTTCCGTGACGTCGTCAGCGATGCTTGCGAGTCTTCTC
>JAEUMA010000703.1 GCA_016793565.1 Rhizobiaceae bacterium | reverse complement strand
TGTGAGCGAGGTCCACATGACCGCCCATGTCGACGTTCTGGATGTCGTTTCCCGCCTGAAGGCAGCCCAGGAACCCTTCGCGCTGGCGACCGTGGTGCGCACCGTTTCCGTCACTGCCGCCAAGGCCGGCGCCAAGGCCATCATCCGGCCGGACGGGCGTATCGAGGCCGGTTGGATCGGTGGCGGCTGCGCACGGGGCGCAACGCTGAAGGCGGCGCGCGAAGCCCTGGCGGACGGGCGCTCGCGGCTGATCTCGATCCGGCCGGAAAACCTGCTGCAGGAGATCGGCGTTCTGCCGGGCCAGGACCGCGAAGGTATGCGCTTCGCCCGCAACATGTGTCCTTCCAAGGGCACCATGGACATATTTATCGAGCCGGTGCTGCCACGCCCGTGCCTGATCGTGCTGGGCTCCAGCCCGGTGGCGCTGGCGTTGGCGGGGCAGGCGAAGCCGCTCGGCTACCAGGTGACGCTGGCGGCTTCGCTTTCCGACCTCACCGAATTCGCCGATGCCGACGAAATCGTGGACGGGTTTGGAATAGAACCGCGCGGGGATGCTCCCCGCTATCTGGTGGTGTCCACGCAGGGAAAGGGCGACGAGGCGGCATTGAAGGCGGCGCTCTCGGTCCATGCCGACTATCATGCCTTCGTCGGCAGCCGCAGAAAGATGGCGGCGCTCCGAGAGGCGTTGGTCGGCCAGGGCTTTTCGGCGGAGGCGATCGACCGCGTCAAGGCGCCCGCGGGCCTCGACCTCGGCGCTATCGCTCCCGAGGAAATCGCGCTGTCCATCCTCGCGGAGATCGTGCAACTGCGCCGGCACGGCAAGCGCGACCTCGTCGATCGACCCGCCTGAGCGGGCAGGTTGAACCGCTCTACAGATCCTGCGCGAAGTATGTCTTGGCCGCGATACGCCAACCGTCCTTGGTCCGCACCAGGCTCAAGAAATCGGTAAACTGCTTGGGCGGGAAGGCCGAAGACACCTTTGCCATGGCCATGTCGCCGACGACCTCGATGGCATGGATGCGGTTCTGTGGCTCGAAGCCGCTGTCCTTGGCGGATTTGCGGTTGCGGACCCGGTCGAGCCAAGGCTCGATGGCGATCGCGGTCGCCGCGCCGTCGGTGGACGCATGGAGCGCGGAAGCCGGAGCGAAGACGCGCGCCAGCCGTTCCACGTCGCCCTCATGCAGAGCTTCCAGATAGTCCCAGACGGCGGCCTCGACCGCGGCGATATCGGACTTCATAAGGGCCTCCAGTTGCATATCAGTCGCGCCGGACTTCGAACGGCGTCGGGTCGATAAAACGGTCGAGAACGTTGCGCGTCAGCCTGGACACGTTGTTGTCGTAGCCGTTGTGGCTAAGGCTTCCCGGCCATGCGATCGAGCCTACGTTGAAGACAGCGCCGCCCCCTGCCGTCTCGAAGAACACCATGTCGGCCTGGATGCGCGCCTCGACCGGCGCTGTCACCGTCGGTACCGTGATGCTCATCTCCTCGTTGACAAGCCGGAAGGCCTCGGTGTGCCCCTCCGACGAGGCGAGGATCAGCGCGTGCGTGGGCGTACCGAGATTGGTGTCCGCATGATCGATCTCGACGCCGGCCGCTCCCCCGCCCTGCAGGCCGAAATCGCCGATGATCTCGTCCTCGATACCGACAAAGACGAAGGCCGCGCGCGGGTCGCGGCTGGCGGCCGTGCGCCGGTAGAAGGCGGCAAGGTCGAAGCCTTCCGAGATGAAACCGACGCCGCCGATCGACTGCGGCGGGCGGCCCTGTGCGCGCCAAAGCCCCCCGCGCTTGCCGTCGAAGGAGTGGAACTCCTCGCCGGGCTGCGTCTCCCAGGTGCGGATGGCCGGGCCGCTGCGCCGGACCTCCATCACCCCCGGCAGGGCGGAGTGATAGGCGATGCGCCAGTAGAAGCCATTGCCGCCGAGCACCATCAGCCGGCCGCCGGCGTCGACGTAGCTCTTCGTCGCATCCCACATCTCGGCCGAAAAATATTCCGGATGCGCGCCGGTGATCACCGCCTTGTACCGGCTGAGTAGCGTGAAGCCTTCGGCGTGCAGGTCATCGTCGGTGAAGACGTCGTACTCGATGCCCTGCTGTTCCAGCCAGTCGACGATGTGGGTATCGGCGTTGAACTCGCGCAGGTTCGAACCCTTGGCGCCAAACGAGCTGATGTAGCCCGGCCGGAAGTTCAGGATCGGCCGCAACCGCGAGGAATAGCAGACGCCGCTGCC
>JAEUMA010000425.1 GCA_016793565.1 Rhizobiaceae bacterium | reverse complement strand
CGAGAGCGACCTCAAGGGTCCGGCCTCGGAAGTCTACCTGCATGAGATGCCGGGCGGCCAGTTCACCAACCTCAAGGAGCAGGCGCGTTCGCTGGGGCTGGAGATGCGCTGGCACGAGGTGGCGCAGGCCTATCACGACGTCAACCTGATGTTCGGCGACATCGTCAAGGTGACGCCGTCGTCGAAAGTGGTCGGCGACATGGCGCTGATGATGGTCAGCCAGGACCTTTCGGTCGCCGACGTGGAGAACCCTGCAAAGGACATTGCCTTCCCCGACTCCGTCGTGTCGATGCTGCGCGGCGACCTCGGCCAGTCGCCCGGCGGCTGGCCGGAAAGGCTGCAGAAGAAGGCGCTGAAGGGCGATAAGCCGATCACCGCGCGGCCGGGCTCGCTTCTGAAGGAGGCCGACCTTGCCGCCAGCCGCAAGGAAATCGAGGAAAAGCTCGGCCGCAAGCTGACGGAGCAGGAGTTCGCCTCCTGGCTGATGTATCCAAAAGTGTTTTCAGACTACGCGGGCGCGCAGGACATCTACGGTCCGGTCAGCGTGCTGCCGACGCCGTCCTACTTCTACGGAATGAAGGCTGAAGACGAGATCTTCGTCGATATCGAGAAGGGCAAGACGCTGGTCATCCGCTGCCTTGCCATCGGCGATGTCGACGAAAAGGGCATGGTGACGGTGTTCTTCGAGCTCAACGGCCAGCCGCGCCGCGTCAAGGTGCCAGACCGCGTGCACGGCGCCTCGAACGGAAAGGCCCGCCGCAAGGCCGAGCCCGGCAACGAGGCGCATGTCGGCGCGCCGATGCCGGGCGTGGTCTCGACGCTGGCGGTCAACCCCGGCCAGTCGGTCAAGGCCGGCGATGTGCTCTTGTCGATCGAGGCGATGAAGATGGAGACGGCGCTGCACGCCGAACGCGACGGCACCATCGCCGAGGTGCTGGTGCGCGCCGGCGACCAGATCGACGCGAAGGATCTGCTGGTGGTGTACGGGTAGGGTCACCTAGAGCGGTCGACGTCGGCATCAAGCGGCGTCGACCACTTTTGCCGGTGACATGACCTTGTCCTCGATCTTCACCCTGATCATGTCGTACATGACGGCAGTATTGGATACCAACCGATAGTAATTGATCAATTGATCCCATGGGTCGGCAATCTTGCCGAGGCCTGAGATAAAAACCAGCAGAGTGCCCACCGTCGTTTCGCCTTGGATCACCAGGTAGCCGCCGACGACCAAGACGATGATCACCCCGAGCGAATCCAGGAAATTTCCTAACGCGGCAAGCAGATACTTTCGCAGGTAAATCAGGATTCGCAGACGATAAATACGGTTGATCAGGCCGCTTCCGGCCTGCACGACGCCGGCGTCTGATCTGACCTGACGCGGCAGAACGGCGACATGGCCAAGATGGCGCACGGCCCGGATTCTCAACCGGGCCAATCGGTTGATCGTGAACTGCGTCAGAGGAACGATGACCGCCTGCGGGAAATAGATGATGATGGCCAGCAGCGCTATCGCCGGCTCGACCCAAAGCAGGTAGGCAGACACGTAGATGATCGTGGTGCCCGCCAGCAACGGAAGGCCGAACGCGTCGCCGCCGAAGCCGCTGATGTCCTCCGTTTCGGCTGCCAGCATCGATACGACGGTTCCGGGATTGAGGCCCGAGCCGGACTCTCCCGCCTGCCGTTCGGGGTCGCGAGCCATCTTGAGAATCCGCAGCCGGAGGTCGCGGGCGATGTTCTCGGTAGCGACGCCCTTGAGCATGTTGAGGCCATACTTCAGCACGCCCTGCAGGCAAACGACCAGAAGGTAGATGCCGCCCAAATCCAGCAGCTGCCGAACATCCTTGTTGGCCAGCGCATCGTCCATGATCCGGCGCTGCAGTTCGAGAGGAACCGTCATCAAAGGTCCCATGACCATCGTCAGCAGACAAATGCCGATCTGCTGCAGCCGGCTGCTTCGCCAGGCGTACAGATAGAGATCGCGGCTGAGGTTCCCCGTCCGCGCAAGGTCTGCAAGCGCGCTCATCTTGCCATCCGGATTGTTCCCGTCATTGCCCGACCCTCAAGCGTTGACACCCGACCATGCAATGAAAGCCCGCCGGACAGATTGCACAATGGGATGTAGCTTGGGCGCACCCGGATGCGCGCCAGCCGGTCGATTCGATGGAGCTTTCCTTCAGGGGACCGACCTCTCACCGTATGGTTTCAGACATGCCAATACTCACGATAAGTCCACTGGTGGCGCAAGACTTTACCAGACGCGATCCTTGACTCGCCGCTGAACCGATTTAGGGTCCGCGCCGATTTACCGGAGCGCCGACCGCCGACATGGATGCCAGCAACACCATCGCCACAGCCACGCGCGGCCGTTGGGCCGTGGCGGCGATGTTCTTCCTGAACGGCTTCGTCACCGGAAGCTGGGCGCCGCAGATTCCAGTGTTCCTGACGCGACTGGAGATCACGGAGTTCACGCTCGGCCTGCTGATCCTCTGCTTCGGGCTGGGTGCGCTGACCTTCATGCCGGTGTCCGGCTAC
>JAEUMA010000415.1 GCA_016793565.1 Rhizobiaceae bacterium | reverse complement strand
TGGAGCACATCAAGGCCGGCAACATCCACATGTCGCTCAACCCGAACCAGGGCGTGCAGGGGTTCATGGGCTTCATCGCCACGTTCCTGGCGGCCCATCCCGACATGTTCGATCCGTTCAACGACTACAAGGTCTCCGGATACAATCCGATGCAGATCCCCTTCATCGACAACGGATTCGCGGTCATCACCAAGGAAAATGCCGATTCCTTCGACCTGAACAAATACATGGAAGGCCGCGATCCCAACTGAACTGGGACGCTAAACGACGACGGTACCCTCGCCGCCACTGCGGCGCGGGTGCCGCAACCGGGCTGAAACGCAGGGGCATCGCGATGCCATCGGTCAAAACAGACGACCTGATCCTCGAGATCGTCGACCTCACCAAGTCGTTCGGGCCGATCCAGGCGCTGCGAGGGGTGAACTTCGACCTGCGCAGGGGCGAGATTCATGCGCTGGCCGGCGAGAACGGTGCGGGAAAGTCGACGCTGATGAACATCATCGATGGCATCCTCAGGCCAGACGGTGGCGAGATCCGGCTCGACGGCAAGGCGGTCAGCATCACCTCACCGGCCATGGCCCAGAGGCTCGGCATCGGCTTCGTGCATCAGGAGATAGCGCTCTGTCCGGACGTGACAGTGGCCGAGAACATCTTCATGGGTGCGACCAATGCCAGCCGCTCGCTATGGATGGACTATCGCGGCCTGGAAGAGCGGGCGGCAGATATCCTGGGCAAGCTCGGCGACATTGATCCGGCCGCCTTGGTCGGCACGCTGTCGATCTCTCAGCAGCAGCTGGTCGAGATCGCCAAGGCGCTAACCCTCGACTGCCGCGTGCTCATCCTCGACGAGCCGACCGCGGCGCTGACGGAGCGCGAGGCACGGGTGCTCTTCGAGATCATGCGCAAGCTGGCCGCGCAGGGCATTTCGATCATCTACATCTCGCACCGCATGGTCGAGATCTTCGAGAACTGCCACCGGGTGACTGTGCTGCGTGACGGCCGGTACATCACGACGCTGGACGTCGCGAGCATCAAGCCGGCCGATGTCGTCAAGGCGATGGTGGGACGCGTAATCGACAATCTCTATCCGCCGAAGCTGGCGGCCGGCGAGGACGCCGGCGACGTCATTCTCGACATACGCGACCTCACGGAGCGCGAACGTTTTCGCGACGTGTCCTTTGCGCTGCACAAGGGCGAGATCCTTGGGTTCGCCGGTCTGATCGGCGCCGGGCGCAGCGAGATCGTCAAGGGCATCTGCCGCCTTGAAGGCGAGGTCACCGGCGAGGTCGCCCTGCACGGAAGGCCGCTCGACCTTCGCCACTATGCCGACAGCATCGCGCAGGGCATCGTCTACCTGTCAGAAGATCGCAAGGGCGACGGCCTGTTCCTCGACATGTCGATCGCGGCGAACGTCTCCGCGCTCGACCTCGATCGGATCGCGTCGGGCGCCGGCGTCATCGACGAAGCCGCCGAGGCCGAACAGGCCGAGAAACTGGGGGGGCGGCTCAACCTGAAATACGGCCATGTCGGGCAGCCCGTTTCCTCTCTTTCCGGCGGCAACCAGCAGAAGGTTGCCATCGCCAAGATGCTGTCGGTCAGCCCCCAGGTTATCTTTCTGGACGAGCCGACGCGCGGGGTCGATGTCGGAGCCAAGGCCGAGATTCACCGCATCCTGCGCGATCTTGCACGGAGCGGCGTCGGCATCGTCGTCATCTCCTCGGAACTGCCCGAACTGATCGGCGTCTGCGACCGCGTGCTCGTGGTTCGAGAAGGGCGGATCGCCGGCGAAGCCCGGGGCGACGACATGACCGAGGATCGTATCATGTACCTTGCCTCGATTGGTGACCAGCAGGGAGCGGTGCGATGAGGACCGACAGCGCGGTGGCTGATGCGGCAACGCCCATGCGCAGGAGAGGTGTCGCGCCGACCGGCCTTGTGAGCACCATCGGACGTATGATGCGGATGCGCGAGACCGGGCTGATCCTGATCATCCTGGCGCTCTTCATCGCCATGTCGCTGGCGTCGCCCTACTTCCTGACATGGAACAACATGCGCGCCATGGCGATGGCCTTCGCCGTCGAGGGCATCGTGGTGGTGGGCATGACCATCCTGCTCATCTCCGGCGGCATCGACCTGTCGGTCGGCTCCGTAACGGCGCTGGCAATGGTCATCGCGGGGCTTCTGTTCCTCAACGGCGTCGACCCGTGGCTGGCGTCGGCGGTGGCGATCGCGGCCTGCACGGCGATCGGCGCCGGCATGGGTTTCTTCGTCACCCGGGTCGGACTTCACCATTTCATCGTCTCGCTTGCGGTCATGGTGATCGCGCGCGGCCTTTGCCTGCTCGGCACCGGCGGCCGGCCCGTCGGGCTCTACACGCTGCCGCCGGAGTTCAAGTTCATCGGCCAGGGCTCGATCGGCGTCGTCCCGGTCGTCATCGTCATCTTCGTCGTGGTGGTGGTTGCGTTCGACTTCCTGCTGCGACGCACGACCATGTTCCGCAAAGTGTTCTACACCGGCAGCAACGAGAAGGCGGCGGCCTATTCGGGTATCCGCACCAAGAAGGTGCTGTTCCTGACGACCACGCTCTGTTCGGCGCTGTGCGGGGTGGCCGGCATCATCTACATGGCGCGGTTCGGTTCCGCGCAGCCCACCTTCGGCGTCGGCATGGAGCTCAACGTCATCGCCGCGGCGGTGATCGGCGGAGCAAGCCTGAAGGGCGGCTCCGGCACGATCTTCGGCGCCATTCTGGGGACGGTCCTGTTGTCCGTCGTATCGAGTTCGCTCGCGCTCCTCGATGTTTCGGTCTACTGGCAGGACATCATCCGCGGCTCGATCCTGCTTACCGCGGTGACGATCGACCACTACCTCAACAAGCGGCGCGGCTGAGATGAGCGAAAGCAAGGAAGACTTCGAGGCGATACGGCAGATCTACACGGTGCTGATGCTGCACTTCGTGGACGGCATGAAGCAGTCCGACATCGCCCAGACGATGAACCTGTCGCCCTCCAAGGTGAATCGGCTGATCGCGCAGGGCCGCCGGCTCGGCATGGTCAGGATCGCCATCGAAAGCCCGTTCCAGCGCTTGGTCGACCTGGAGAAGCGCCTCGCCGCCGTCCAGGGCCTGGCCAGCAGCATCGTTACGCCGACGGTCTCGGGCAGCCCCGAGACGACGCTGCAGCAGGTGGGACGCGCGGCCGCCAACCAGTTGCTGGAGTCGCTTCGCGACGGCGACGTAATCGCGATCACCGGCGGCAAGGCCGTCAGCGCCGTAGTGGAGAATTTGCAGCCCGAGCGCGCCTTCGACGTCACCGTCGTGCCGCTGACCGGCGGCGTCCAGGGCAAATTCTACACGGACGTCAACCATCTCGCCTCGCGGCTCGCCGACCGGCTGGGCGGCCGCGCGATGCTGGTCCACGCGCCGCTCTTCGCCGAAAGCCGCGAACAGCGCGACATGCTGCTGGAGATGGCCTCGATCCGGCAGGTGTTCGATCTCGCCCGCAAGGCGGCGATCGCGCTGGTGGGCGTCGGGTCGATAGTCACGCCGGGGTCGAGCTACTACGACCTGCATCCGTTGCCCGACCTCGACAGGGAAGAATTGATCCGCAGCGGTGTGCGCGGCGAGTTCCTGGCGCATCTTATCCGCGAGGACGGCACCGTCGCCGACCATCCACTCAACTCGCGGCTGGTCGCCCTGCCGCCCTCAGAACTGGTGCAGTGTCCGCGAACCATCGGCGTGGCGGCCGGGCCCGAGAAAATCCTGCCGATCCGCGCGGCGCTCAGCGGCCGATTCCTCGACGCGCTGGTCGTGGACGAGGAGACGGCGGGCAAGGTGTTGGAACTTATGGAGCCTGTTCTGCATGTCGCATGAAATGCTTGTCCGCGAGATCGGCCGTTCCGGCGTGAAGGCCTCGGCCATCGGCCTGGGCACCTGGGCAATTGGTGGCTGGATGTGGGGTGGGACCGACGAGCGCCAGTCAATCGCCGCGATCCAGGCCTCGATCGACGAGGGCGTGACGCTGATCGACACCGCTCCCGCCTACGGCCAGGGCCTTTCCGAGGAAATCGTCGGCAAGGCGATCAAGGGCCGGCGCGACAAGGTGGTTCTGGCCACCAAATGCGGCCTGGTCTGGCATACGACGAAGGGCCGGCATTTCTTCGATTACGAGGGTAGGCCGGTTCATCGCTATCTGGGGCGGGAATCGATCGTCCACGAGATCGAGCAGAGCCTGCGCCGCCTCGGCACCGACCGCATCGACCTCTACATCACCCATTGGCAAGACCCGACGACGCCCGTTGCCGAGACGATGGAGGCACTGGAAGCGCTGAAGGCTGAGGGAAAAATCCGCTCGATCGGCGCCAGCAACCTCTCGATCGACGAACTCGACGCCTATGTCGCGACCGGCGGCCTCGATGCGATCCAGGAAGAGTACAGCATGGTCAAGCGCGGCATCGAGCAAACGCTGCTTCCTGTCTGTGCGGGGCGTGCGATCGCCACGCTTTCCTATTCCTCGCTAGCGCTTGGGCTGCTTTCTGGCCGTATCGGGCCGGACCGCGTCTTCGCGGGCGACGACCTGCGCCGGGACAATCCGCGCTTCTCCATCGCCAACCGCGAGAAGGTCGCACGGCTGATGGCCGAGATCGTGCCGATCGCACAGGCGCATGCGGCTACGCCGGCGCAGATCGTAGTCGCCTGGACACTCGGCCAGCCCGGAATAACCTTCGCGCTTTGCGGAGCACGCAATCCCGCGCAGGCGAAGGAAAACGCCGCAGCCGGCCGTCTTCGCCTCTCGCAGGCGGAGACTGTGACAATCAGCGAGGCGGCTACGCGCCATCTTACCAACCTCGACGCCTGACACCCAGCGAAAAGGACCAACCGCCGTCCCAGCGACGGCGATCGAACCGCCATGTCCGCACAACGAGACGCCATCATCGATCGGATCCGCCGCAACGGCGCGTTCGACGTCGTCGTCGTCGGTGGCGGCATCAACGGGATCGGCGTCTACCGGGAACTGGCGCTGCAGGGACTGCGGGTCCTGCTGGTCGAACGCAACGATTTCTGCTCGGGATGCAGCGCAGCACCTTCCCGTATGATCCACGGCGGCCTGCGCTATCTTGAGAACGGCGAGTTCGACCTAGTGCGCGAATCGCTGCGAGAGCGCGACGCGCTGCTTGCCAATGCGCCGCACATGGTGCGGCCGTTGCCGACCACCATCCCGATCCGCCCCCTGTTCTCCGGCCTTCTCAACAGCGCCGCGGGCTTCTTCGGCGTCCGCAGCAGGCCGGCACGCCGGGGCGCGCTGCCGATCAAGATCGGACTCACGCTCTATGACTGGACAACGCGTGCGCGCCGCGTCCTGCCGCGCCACCGTTTTCGCGGCGCGCGCGAGACGTTGCGGCTCTGGCCGGCGCTTTCCAGCGACCTCCGCTTCTCGGCGACCTATTACGATGCCTGGATCAGCTATCCAGAGCGTCTGGGGGTCGAGCTGCTGCTGGATACACAGCGGCTGGCACCCGAGAGCGGGGCGCTGAACTACGCCGAGATCGCGCGCTGCGGAAGCGCCTTCGTCTTGACCGACAGTGGAACCGGTGAAGTGTTGGCCGTCACGGCGCGGGCGCTGGTCAACGCGACCGGAGCATGGTTGGACGAGTCTCTGCCAAGCCTTGCCGAGCACCGCCAGCCGGGCGAGCGCTTCGTTTCCGGGACGAAGGGTTCGCACCTCGTCATCGACAATCCTAACCTCTACCGGGAACTACGCGGACACATGATCTTCTTCGAGAGGGAAGACGGCCGCGTCTGCATCCTGTTTCCCTATCTGGGCCGTGTGCTGGCGGGCTCGACGGACATCCGCGTGGAGAAGGCGGACCGCACGCGCTGCGAACCGGAGGAGCGCGACTACATACTGGAGGCCGTGCGGGAGGTGTTTCCGACCGTCCGGTTGGCCGCCGCCGATGTCGTCTTCAGTTACAGCGGCATCCGGCCACTGCCCCGCAGCGACGAGGCCTTCACCGGCCGCATCTCGCGCGGCCACTTCGTTCATCGCCTCCACGGCGCCGTGCCGCAGTTCTGCATGGTCGGCGGCAAATGGACGACGTTCCGCGCCTTTGCCGAGCAGACCGCCGACCAGGTGCTTACGGAACTCGGCCGCAAGCGGACGCGAGGCACGATCGACCTGGCGATCGGCGGCGGCATCGGTTTTCCTGCCGACATCTCGGATCTGGAGGCGGAACTCGCGGCAAGCGGCGTCGATGGACCTCGAGCGGCCTGGCTGGCCGACGCCTACGGAACGCGGGCGCGCGACGTGCTAGCCTTCTGCCGCGGCCGCGAGGACGATATGCCACTGACGCCTGGTCTGGCCATAACGGCCGCCGAAATCGCCTATCTCTCGCAGGCGGAGTTCGTGGTGGAACTTGAAGATATGTTGCTGCGGCGTACGCCGCTGTCGATCCGCGGCGACGGGTCCATGCCGATTGTAGAACGGGTCGCCGGCATCATGGCGGGCGTCCTCGGCTGGAGCGACGAGCGCAAGGCCGGGGAGATCGCGACATTCGTTGGCGATCTGGCGCAGTATCATGGCGTCTCGCGCGAGATGCTGAACGAACGAGCAATCGACAGGAGCGACACATGCGCTTGAGCACCAAGGCGAGGATGAACCGGCTTTTCACCCATGGCGGCTGTCTGGACGTCGCGGTCGATCACGGGGTGTGCAACGAGCCGAGCTTCCTCGCCGGGCTGGAGGATATGGAGGGCGTGGTCGACACGCTCATTCGAGCGCGGCCGGACGCCATCCAGATGGCCTATGGGCAGGCGGATCTGCTGCAGGCGAGGCCCGAGAAGGACAAGCCGGCGCTGGTGATGCGCCTCGACATGGGCAATCCCTACAATGCGCAGCGACATCGCTCGATGTGGGCGATGCTGCAGAACCGCGACGAACCGATCGGCGGCGCGCTGGAGATGGACGCTGCCTGCGTGGTGGTGAACCTGTTCATGCTGCCGGACGAACCGGAACTGTTCCGCCAGTGCGTGGAAAACATCAGCCGCGTGCGAGCCGAGTGCCACCGCTACGGCATGCCGCTGATGATCGAGCCGCTGGTGATGCTGCCCAACGAGGTGCGCGGCGGCTATCAGGTCGATGGCGATGCCGAGAAGATCGTCACGTTGGTGCGGCTCGCTTCCGAGATGGGCGCCGACATCATCAAGGCCGACCCGACCAACAATCCTGAGGATTTTCACCGCGTCGTGCAAGCGGCGCGCGTGCCCGTCCTGGTGCGTGGCGGCGGCAAGGAAGACTTGAAGGCGGTGCTGGGCAAATCGGCCGCGCTGATGCGGCAGGGCGCGAAGGGGCTGGTCTATGGGCGCAACATCTACCAGCACGCCAACCCGAAGGCCGTGGTCGATGCGCTGATGGCGATCATCCATCGCGGGGCGGACGGGGAAGAAGCCTGGGACGCCTACAACCGTGGCTGAGCGCGGCTCCTATGTGCTGGGGCTCGATGCCGGCAACACCGTCATCAAGGCGGTGTTGTTCGATGTGCGGGGGCGGCAGCTCGCCGCCTGCGGCATCGACGGCGCGACCCACAAGCCGGCGCCGGGAATGGTCGAGCGGTCCGTGCCGGAACTGTGGGAGAATGCCAAGGCGGTGATCGCCGGCTGCATCGCCTCGGCCGCCATCGATCCGCGCGAGATCGCCGCGGTCGGTACGGCCGGGCATGGCAACGGCCTTTACCTGCTCGACCGCGACGGCGCCTCGCTGATCGGCGTACAGTCGCTGGATTCGCGCGCCGCGGCGCTCGCGGCCGAACTCGACGCGGCCGCCGGCGCGCGTATGCACGCCATCTCGCTGCAACGTCCGTGGCCCTCGCAGACGCCCGTTCTGCTCGCCTGGCTAAAGCAGAATCGACCCGACCTCTATGCGCGCGCCGGCACGCTGCTGTTTGCCAAGGACGTCGTCAGCTGGAACCTGACCGGAGAGCGGGCCAGCGAGATTTCGGACATGTCCGGCGCCGGCCTGCTGCGCCTGCCCGACGCCGAGTACGATGCCGGCCTCCTTTCGCTCTACGGGCTCGACGGCGCGGAAGCGCTTTTGCCGCGTCTCTGCCGCCCGGCGGAAATCGTCGGGAGCGTAACCCGGTCTGCCGCCGCCGCGACGGGCCTTGCCGCCGGAACGCCCGTCGTCGCCGGCTACTTCGACGTGATCGCATCTGCGCTGGGTTCCGGCGCGGCCCGTCCCGGCGAGGCCTCTATCGTCGTGGGAAGCTGGTCGATCAACCAGGTGTTCTCGACGACGCCAGTGCGCGACGAGCGAGTCTTCATGGTCGCCGCATGCGGTCCAGGCCTGTTCGTCAACATGGAGAACAGCGCCACCTCGGCCGCCAATCTCGAATGGTATGTCCGCACTCTCGTCGAGAGAGAAGGCCATCACGACGATCCGTTCGGCATCGTCAACGCCGTCCTCGCCCGCGCCGGGCCGTCGCGTGACGACCCGATGTTCCATCCGTTCCTCTACGGCGGGCGGCTCGGTGCGCATCAGCGAGGCGGATTCTTCGGCCTGGCAGGCTGGCATGGAGAGCAGCATCTGCTGCGGGCGCTGTTCGAGGGCGTGATGTTCGAGCATAGGCGGCACGTCGAAGTGCTGTCGCAGGCCGGCGTTACCTTCAAAACCGCGGCCTTGTCCGGAGGCGGGGCGCGCTCGCCGCACTGGCCGCAGATCTTTGCCGACGGGCTCGACGTGCCGGTCACGATCGCCGAGGCGAAGGAGACAGGCGCATTGGGTGCGGCGATCGCAGCCGCCGTCGGAGCCGGCCTCTATGCCGACGAGGCCGCGGCGGCAGCGGCGATGACCCGCCCGGCGCACACTTTGTCACCGGACCCGGCGATGCGCAGACATTACAACCGGCGCTATGCTATCTGGACCCGACTGACGCAGGCGATGGACCCGTTCTGGCGGGAACTGGCGACGGACGGACCGCGGCAATGACACTGGAAGGACGCTACGACTACATCATCGTCGGTGCCGGCACCGCGGGCTGCGTGCTCGCCAACCGGTTGACGGCGGACGGTCGGACGCGCGTCCTGCTGATCGAGGCCGGCGGCTCGGACAACTACCACTGGGTGCAGATCCCGGTGGGTTACCTCTTCTGCATCGGTAACCCGCGCACCGATTGGATGATGAGGACGGCAGCGGAGTCCGGCCTCAATGGACGCTCGCTGGTCTATCCGCGAGGAAAGGTGCTCGGCGGCTGCAGTTCCGTCAACGGCATGATCTATATGCGCGGGCAGGCCGCCGACTATAACGGCTGGCGCCAGATGGGCAATGTCGGCTGGGGCTGGGACGACGTCCTGCCCTATTTCCGCAAGTCGGAGGACCACTATGGCGGCGCCAACGACCTGCATGGCAGCGGCGGCGAGTGGAAGGTCGCCCGACAGCGCCTGACCTGGGATATCCTGGCAGCCGTGCAGGAGGGCGCCAAGGAGTTCGGCATCATGCCGCGCGTAGACTTCAACGACGGCGACAACGAAGGCTCGGGCTTCTTCGAGGTAAACCAGCAGCGCGGCATCCGCTGGAACGCCGCGAAGGGTTTTCTGAGGCCGGCGCTGCGCCGCCCGAACCTTCGGCTGGTCACCGAGGCGCTGGTGCAGCGCCTTCTGCTCAGCGACCGGCGCGTGGCCGGCGTGCGCTTTCGCCAGGGCGATGCCGTGCACGAGGCGCTGGCCGACGCCGAGGTTCTGCTCGCCGCGGGCGCGATCAATTCGCCGAAGCTGATGGAGCTGTCGGGCATCGGCCGGTCCGACGTGCTCGGCGAACTCGGCATCGACGTCGCGCATGCTTTGCCGGGGGTCGGCGAGAACCTGCAGGACCATCTGCAGATCCGCACGGTCTACAAGGTCTCGGGCGTCAAGACGCTGAACACGGTGGCGGGAAATGCGTTCGGCAAGGCGCGCATCGCCTTGCAATACGCGCTGACACAGTCGGGGCCGATGTCGATGGCGCCCAGCCAGTTCGGAATGTTCACGAAGTCGGATCCGGCGAAGGCGACGCCCGATCTCGAATATCACGTCCAGCCGCTGTCCACCGACAGGCTTGGCGACCCGCTTCATCCGTTTCCGGCCATCACCGTCTCGGTGTGCAACCTGCGTCCCGACAGCCGCGGAAGCGTGCATGCGGCGACGCCCGAGCCGGAGCATCAGCCCGATATACGCCTGAACTACCTGTCGGCGCCGAGCGATCGCGAAGTTGCCGTCAAGGCGGTGCGGCAGGCGCGCGAAATCATGACCGCGAAGGCTCTGGCGCGCTACCGGCCGCAGGAGATTCTGCCGGGGCCGGCGATCACCGGCGACGACGATCTGTTCAGGGAGATCGGCAACATCGCGACGACCATCTTTCATCCCGTCGGTACCTGCAAGATGGGGCAGGACGATCGTGCGGTGGTGGACGGCGAACTGCGCGTTCACGGCCTGGCCGGCCTGCGCGTCGTCGATGCATCGATCATGCCGTCGATCGTCTCCGGCAACACGGCCTCGCCGGTGGTGATGATCGCCGAAAAGGCCGCTGACGTCATCCGCGCCTCGGCCCGATAGCGGCAGGAGACGCGCCTCAGCGCAGCCGGCTTCTGGCCGGATTCTGGGCGAGGTTCGTCAACTGGGCATGCGCGAAGTTGATGATCGCCCGCATCGCGTCTTCCGCCCGGTCGGGGTCCCTGTCGCGGATGCAGGCCAGAAGCCTCGTGTGCAGCGCTAGGTCGTCATACATGACGCCGCGCAGGGCAGTGCCACCGCGAGACTGTTCCTCGGCGTGGAAGGTCGCCGTCATGACGTCGTGCACGATCAGGCCGAGGCTTTGCAGGAAACGATTGTGCGAGGCGCTGAAGATCGTCATGTGCAGCACGCTGTCGGCATTGGCATAGGCGACCCAGTCGCCGATGCTGTTCTGCATGCGCCCGTGCGCTTCCTCCATCATATCTAGGTCTTGCGGCAGCGCGCGGGTCGCGGCCAGCCGCACGGCGAAGGGCTCGGTCGCAAGGCGCAACTCGATCAGATCCTGCACGAAGGGAAGGTCTATGCCGGCCTGGAAGCGCCAGGCAAGGATATCGATGTCGAAGGCGTTCCACTGCAGCATGTCGCACACCTGGGTGCCGCCACGCTGCCGGGTCTTAACGAGGCCCTTCGACGCGAGAACCTTCACCGCGTCGCGGACCGCGGTGCGGCTGGCGCCGAACTGTGTCATCAGTTCGGCCTCGCGTGGGAGGCGCTCCCCGGGCCTGATCACCTCCGCAATGATCTGCAGGCCGATCGTATGAACGATCCGTCCGTGGACAGATTGCGAAGGGTATCCCCCGACGTGCCTCAATAGAACATTCACGACTGTCGCTTTTCCCCGGTGTCGTTCGCGCGGTGCGTGCGCATAGCATCGTGGGAACCACAATCAAAGGCGGCCCAAGACAACGGCTGCCGGAGAAGCTTCATCGGCGCTCCTTCCGCGGAAGGGTTTCCTTGTCGGCACGGTATCGGTCGAGAAACTCCTCGTTCAGGTCGATGCCGAGCCCCGGCGCCTCCGGCAGGTCCATGAAGCCGTTCCTGATCTGCGGTTCGGGCCAAACCAGTTCCCGGCGGAGCGGGCTGTCGAAGACCAGCGGCGAGACGTATTCGAACAGGGGTGCGGCCGGGCACGCCGCCTGGAAATGCCGCCCCGCGGCGGAGGTGATGCCGGTCTTCCAGCCATGCGGGATGACCTCCGCGCCGGCCAGTTCGCACATGTCGGCGATGCGACGGATCTCGGTCAGGCCGCCGCCACGGCAGATATTGGGCTGGACGACATCGACGCCGCCACGCTGCAGCCATTCACGCACTTCCCAACGTGTAGCCGCCGCCTCAGCCCCACCGATGCGGATGGAGGTTCGCTCTGCCAGCCGCCGGTGGCCGTCGAGATCGTCGTGCTGCAGCGTCGCCTCGGCGAAGAAGATGTTGCAGTCGCCGACGCGCTCC
>JAEUMA010000364.1 GCA_016793565.1 Rhizobiaceae bacterium | reverse complement strand
CGGCTGAGGGGTGCATGTCGGTCGCGTGACGATCCCTCCTGGCGGCCTCAAGGCCCACGGGCGGTGCGTCGTGCATGGCCGCAACAACGCAATATTCCTGCGCATCGAGAAGCAGACGGAGCATTCCGGGGGCGATCAGACACATTCGGGCCGGCAGTTCGGCCTGGTTGCTACGACGAAGCCGCGTGTCTCGACCGGGCGCAGACTGGCGCAGAAGGGAACAGCATCAATGGTTACGCGAAGAGACATTATCGTAGGGGCCGGCGCACTCGGCGTGGCCGGTGCGGTCGGCCTGCCGTTTTCGGCGCGCGCGCAGGACAAGAAGACCGTCGTGCTCGCTTCGATGGGTCCGGTCACCGGCAATTGGGATCCGACCTCCCACACCACGCTCGGGCAGGGTAATTTCGAGAAGTTCGTGTTCAATGCCCTGACCCGCGCCCCGATGCGCGACGGCGAGGCGGACCTGCTGGAGCCGGCGCTGGCCGAAAGCTGGTCGCTGATCGATCCTTACACGCTGGAGTTCAAGCTGCGCAGCGGCGTGAAATTCCACGACGGCAAAGAGTTCAGCGCCGAGGACGTGAAGGCGACCTACGACTATTCGTCCGATCCGAAGCGCCCGGCGGCGTCGTTCTGCCCCGGCAGGGTCGACGTCGAAGTGGTCGATCCTCTGACGGTCCGCCTGAACACCAAGAACTACGGTTACCCAGCTTCGGCCTGGTGGTTCATTTCGAGCGTGCTCCCCATCCTCTCGGCAAAGGACGTAGCCGACCCGAAGATTCTGGAGAAGCGCCCCAACGGCACCAACGCGTTCAAATATGTGGCAACCAACGGCGACCAGAACGTGATCGCCGCCAACGACGAATATTTCGGCGGCCGGCCCAAGATCGACGAAGTGATCTATGCCTATGTTCCGGACGCGAACACGCGCGTTCTCGGCCTGCTCAACGGCCAGTACCATATCGCCGAACGCCTGGAGCCGGAGCAGTATGCGTCGCTTCAGGGCAATGACGCGGTGGCCACCCGCAAGGGCCTCACGACCGAGAACAAGTACCTGCATTTCCGCTGCAACAAGGCGCCCTTCGACGATCCGCGCATCCGCATGGCTGCGTGTCATTCGATCGACCGCAGCCAGATCTGGGAGCTGATGGGCGATGCGGCGCTGCCGACAAGCTCCTTCATCTCGCCGATGAAGTTCGGCTTCAAGGATATCGAGGGCTATCCGGACTTCAATCCCGAGGAGGCGCAGCGCTTGCTCGCCGAGGCCGGCTTCCCGAACGGCCAGGGCCTGCCGCAGCTCGAATACATCACTTCGATCGGCTTTTATCCCAAGACGAAGGAGTATGGCGAGCTGATCACCGCCATGCTTCAGGAGCAGGGCTTCAACGTCCAGCTGACCGTGCTCGAGCCGGCGGCCTGGGAGGTCGCGATCTACCGCAAGGCCGACGGACAGGGTCAGGGCCATATGTGCGATGTCGGCTGGATGACGCCGTCGCCGGAGCCGGACCTGGTGCTGCGCCCGAACTGGCACTCCAGCGCCGCCCTCATCACCGGCATCAACGATCCGGAGATCGACGCGGTGCTCGACAAGCAGCGCAACGCGCCCAATCCGGAAGAGCGGCTGAAGATCCTGACGGACGAGACCTTCCCGACCATGGCCAAGAAAGTGCCGAGCTTTTCGCTGTTTTCGGCGCTCACCTTCCACGGCGCGGCCAAGAACCTCGAAGGCGCGGTCTACCTGCCCTACGGCGCGATCGACCTGTCCAAGGCCGATCTGGTCTGATGTAGGATCGGGCGGCGCCGTCTCTTGCGGGCCGGCGCCGCCCTTCTCCAGCACGAGCCGGAAGCCATGCTGTTTGCCATCGATTTCTTCATCCGCCGCCTCGCCCAGGGTTTCGTGATCGTCGTTCTGATCGCGCTGCTGATCTTCACGCTGTTGCGCGTGGTGCCCGGCGACCCGGTGCGCCTCATGCTCGGGCCGATGGTGTCGCCATCCGTGGCGGAGCAGACGGCAAAGGATCTCGGCCTGCGCGACCCGATCATCGTCCAGTTCGGGCGCTATATGGGCCAGGTGCTGCAAGGCGATTTCGGGCGCTCTTTCGTGCGCAGCGCGCAGGGCGGCAGTACAGGCGGCTCGCGCGGGGAATCGACGTTCGACGCCAGCAACCGCGCACCGGTCATCGAGCTCATCGCAGCCACCTTGCCCTACAGCCTGCTGCTTGCGGGTCTGGCTTTCCTGATTTCACTTGCCGTAGCGTTGCCGCTCGGCATCTGGGCAGGTCTCAATGCAGGCAAATGGCCGGACCGCTTCGCCCTCTATCTCAGCTCCGTTCTGGTATCGCTTCCGAACGTCTGGCTCGGGCTGGTGTTCATCTTCCTGCTGTCGGCCAAGACGGGCTGGCTGCCGGCCATCGGCTTCCAGAACTGGACCTACGCCATATTGCCGGCGCTGGTGCTCGCGGTCGAACTCATTCCCGTCATCGTCCGCTCGCTGTCGGTCTCGGTCTCGTCGAACCTGCTGGAGCCCTACGTGTCTGTCGGCCAGATCCGGGGGCTGACTCGCGCCCGTATGATCTCCGCACATGTGCTCCGCAACTCGTCCATCCCGCTGCTGAACCTGCTCGGCATCCAGGCGGTCGGCCTCATCCTCGGCGGCCTCTTCGTCGTCGAATACCTCTTCAACTATCCCGGCATCGGCCTGTTGATGATCAACGCCGTGTTCCAGCGCGATTTCCCCATAATCCAGGCGATAGCCATCTTTTCCTGCGTGGCCCTCGTGCTGGTGAACATCCTGGTCGACTTCGTCTCGACTACCATAGACAGAAGGCTGCAGTACTGATGTCGGATCAGGCGATCATCGACGCTGCCGCGCGCCAGCCCGCGAAACCGCGGAGCCTGGGCGCCAACATCTTTCTGAATGCGGCGAAGACCACCGAATTCCGGATCGGCGCCTGCGTTTTCCTGGGCGTCATCCTGATGTCCATCATCGCGCCGACCCTGCTCGGGCTTTCCGCAACGAAGTTCAACGTCGGGCTGAAATTCTCGCCGCCATTCCCCCTGGAAGGCTGGGTCTGGCCGCATTTCTTCGGCACCGACCAGCTCGGCCGCGACCTTCTCGCGCGCTCACTGATCGGCCTGCGCAACGCGCTGATGATCGGCATCGCCAGCGTCATCGGGATGTTCGTCATCGGCTCAGCGATCGGCATGGTGGCCGGCTATGTCGGCGGGTGGACCAACCTCATCCTGATGCGGGTTACCGACGCGCAGATGTCCATCCCGGTCATCATCCTGGCCATCACCATCCTGGGTGTAACGCGGCCCACGCCTCTGACGGTCATCCTCGTGTTCATCCTCGCCGGCTGGCCGGGCTATGCACGCATCGCGCGTAGCGCGACGATGTCGGAGAGGCGCAAGGAGTATGTGCGAGCGGCCAAGATACTGGGCGCCTCGGATTTACGCGTGCTGATGGTGCACATCGCACCCAACATCCTGCCACCGATCGCCTTCGTGGCGGTGCTCGACGTCGCCCGCATGATGATATTCGAGGCGATCCTGGGCTTCATCGGCATCGGCATACAGCCGCCTACTCCGACTTTCGGCACCATTATCGCCGATGGCACGAAGTACCTGCTGAACGCCTGGTGGATAACCACCATTCCCGGCGTGCTGCTGGCCGTGTCGCTGTGCAGCATCAACCTGATGGGCGGCGCGCTCGAACGCTCCCGCAACAAGTTCCTGCAGGGGGTCCTATGACCGGGGACAGGGCCAGGATCCTCGACGTATCGGGGCTCTCCATAGACATCGTTGCGCGCGACGG
>JAEUMA010000352.1 GCA_016793565.1 Rhizobiaceae bacterium | reverse complement strand
AGCGGCTGACCCCGCATTGCTGCCGCCACGGCTTCGCGACAACCATGCTTCAGAAGGGCTTCGACGTGAAGACGGTGGCCGAGCGCGGCGGCTGGAAGGACGCGACCACGGTCCTGCGCACATACGCTCACGCCATCAAGGATATGACCGTCACCAACGTGCTTTTTGACACACCAGTGACACAAGGCGCCAAGGCGAAGCGCACAAGCAATTGGAATAAAAGGAGAAAAGACGGATGAACACCTACCCTCGTTGGGAGGGGTGGCCCGCTGCGGCGAATACGGCAAAGTCCGAAAAAGCGCAAGTCCGATTCCGCGCTGGTGACGCAGGGCAGAGGCCCGTTCGCGTCTTGCAGAGCTCAAGCACCGCCCAAAACAGCGATGGCGGGCCTCTCGGCCCGCCATCAGAACAGTTGCGGTTCGATCCGTCGAACCGTCAGGCGTGCGCCTCGATCGTCCGCAGCGACTGCGCCTGGCGCTTGGCGGCGGCCTTCACCGCCTCCTGCACTTTCTCGAAGGCACGTACCTCGATCTGGCGGACACGCTCGCGGCTGATGTCGAACTCCGCCGAAAGCTCTTCGAGCGTCAGCGGTTCGTCTGCCAGACGGCGCGCCTCGAAGATCCGACGCTCGCGCTCATTGAGCACCGAGAGTGCGCCCGATAGCATCTGGCGGCGATTCTCCAGCTCGTCCTGCTCGATCAGCATTTCTTCCTGGCTGTCGTGATCGTCGACCAGCCAGTCCTGCCATTCGCCCGACTCGCCCTCGGTCGCGCGGATCGGCGCGTTGAGGGAGGCGTCGCCCGACAGGCGGCGGTTCATCGAAACCACCTCTTCCTCGGAAACGTTGAGGCGCGTTGCGATCTCAGCGATCTGCTCGGGCTTCAGGTCGCCGTCGTCGAGCGCCTGGATCTTCCCCTTCACCTTGCGCAGGTTGAAGAACAGGCGCTTCTGGTTGGCGGTAGTGCCCATCTTGACGAGGCTCCACGAACGCAGGATGTACTCCTGGATCGAAGCCTTGATCCACCACATCGCATAGGTGGCAAGCCGGAAGCCGCGCTCCGGCTCGAACTTCTTGACGGCCTGCATCAGGCCGACATTGCCCTCGGAGATCACCTCGCCGATCGGCAGGCCGTAGCCGCGATAGCCCATGGCGATCTTGGCCACGAGGCGCAGATGGCTGGTGACGAGCTTATGGGCCGCCTTGGTGTCCTCATGCTCCTGATACCGCTTGGCGAGCATGTACTCTTCCTGCGGCTGGAGCATCGGAAAGCGACGGATTTCCTCGAGATAGCGGGAAAGACCGCCTTCGCCGGAAACGATACTGGGTAGTGACTGGGCCATGAAAGCACCCTCCTCTTCAATTGTGCCCCCGTTAAGGCGGGCACGGTCGAGGCCTCTCCGGCTCCCGACAAACACGCTTATATAGGAACAAAACCGGAAAGGACAGAAAATTGTTCAAGTCGAAACAGTCCGTCACGCGGATGTGAACGGTGTCAGTCCGCCAGCGCCCGAAATCCGGCGATAAGCCCCGCCATCGGCTCCGGCGGTTTCGTCTCGAAGCGCATGTGCCGGCCGGTGGTCGGATGGTCGAAGGCAAGCAGCCGCGCATGCAGCATCTGGTGGTCCAGTCCGCGCACGGCCGCAGCCAGGGGCTCCGGCAGGCGGTTGGCCTTGGTGCGCAGGCCCTGACCGTAGTCGGGGTCGCCGATCACCGGATGGCCGATATGTGCCATGTGGACGCGAATCTGGTGCGTGCGCCCCGTTTCGAGCCGGCACTCCAGCAGCGCGGCGTCGGCGCCGTCGCCGCGCGCGAAAGCCTCCACGAGCCGATAGTGGGTTACGGCCTCGCGCGCATCCTCGCGGTCGGCATGCACCACGGCGCGCTGCGTGCGGTCGCGACCGGAGCGGCCGAGCGGCGCATCGACCGTGCCGGCAGGCCTGCCCGGAACGCCCCAGACGAGCGCCAGATAGGCGCGCTCCAGGTTGCCGCTGCGGCCGTGATCGGCGAAGGCTTCCGACAGCGCGCGGTGGGCTGTCTCGGTCTTGGCCGCGACCATGACGCCGCTGGTGCCCTTGTCCAGACGGTGGACGATGCCCGGGCGCCGAACGCCGCCGATGCCGGCCAGGCTGGCACCGCAATGGAACAGTAGAGCGTTGACCAGCGTGCCGGTCCAGTTGCCGGCGCCGGGATGGACGACCAGCCCCGCCGGTTTGTCGATGACGATGATCTGGTCATCCTCGAACAGCACGTCGAGCGCGATGTCCTCCGGCAGCGGCTCGGCGGGTTCTGGCTCCGGAAGCATCACCTGGACGATGTCGCCGGCGGCGATCTTGTGTTTTGGCTGGCTTGCCGGAGCGTCCCCGACCTTCACCGCGCCGTCGCGGATGAGGGACTGCAGCCGGCTGCGCGACAGACGTTCC
>JAEUMA010000324.1 GCA_016793565.1 Rhizobiaceae bacterium | reverse complement strand
TCCTCGTCGCGGAAGCAGGGCGCGATCTGGAAATAGCGATCGAAGCCCGACACCATGATCAGCTGCTTGTACTGCTGCGGCGCCTGCGGCAGCGCGTAGAAGGTACCCGGGTGAATACGCGACGGCACCAGGAAGTCGCGCGCGCCCTCCGGCGAGGAAGCCGTCAGGATCGGCGTCGAAAACTCGGTGAAGCCCGCCTCGCCCATGCGCCTGCGCATCTCGGCGATGATCTTCGTGCGCTGCACGATGTTCCTGTGCAGCGTTTCGCGGCGCAGGTCGAGGAAGCGGTATTTTAGGCGGATGTCCTCGGGATAATCCGGCTCGCCGAAGACCGGCAGCGGCAGTTCCTTGGCCGCCGACAGCACCTCGATCTCGCGGGCGAAAAGCTCGATCTCGCCGGTCGGCAGGTTCGGGTTGACCGCCTCGGCCATGCGCGCCTTGACCTCGCCGTCGACGCGTATCACCCACTCGCCGCGCACCGTCTCGGCGGTTTTGAAGGCCGGAGAATCGGGATCGGCGACGATCTGCGTGAGTCCGTAGTGGTCGCGCAGGTCGATGAACAGCAATCCGCCGTGGTCGCGGACGCGATGCACCCAGCCCGAAATGCGGACGTTCTGCCCGACATCCGATTTCCTCAACTGCGCGCAGGTATGGCTGCGGTAACGATGCATGGCCGGCTTTCCAGACTTCGCAAAGAACAAGGACCGGCGCAGGAGCCCTGCCCGGAAATCGCGCGGAAAAGCGCATGCGAGGTGCAGTTTGTCAAGGCGACCACAAGCGCCGGGGGCGCGCCGCGTCCTTTCTCGGGAGCCTGCCGTCCTGTACTGCGTTGATGTCGGGCTCCACAACGGCGCCGGCGAACCGATACGATCGCAGGGTGAGTTCATGACCGGCTTCACTCCCGTTTCCACCATCATCTCGATGGTCTTGGGGCTAGGCGTCACCAGGATGCTGCTGGGCTTGATCGCGGTGTTTCGGTCGCGCCACCGCGCTCACATCGACTGGCTGCCGTTGGCGTGGGCGGCGATCATATTCCTCACCCAGATGCAGTATTGGTGGGCCGTCACCCACATACCGCCCGAGTTCCAGGGTTGGAGCTTCGAAAGCTTCGTCGCTCTGACCGGCTTCACCGGCCTGCTCTTCGTGTGTGGGGCATTGCTTCTACCCCCTGCGGAGATGCCGGAGCGGGAGAACCTTCGAACGTTCTTCGAAACGGAGGGGAAATGGGCGCTGCTCTTCCTCGCGCTTTTCTTCGCATTGTCGCTAGTGGTGAACGTTTTCTATTTCCGCGTCGGGCTGTTCGAGCCCTGGGCTTTGCTGAACCTGATCGCGACGGTCCTTCCGCTGGTTGTCTTCTTCAGTTCGTCAAGAGCGGTACGCGCGGCCATCACGCTGGCGGCACTCGCATATTATGCGGTGATTCTCGTGGCTTCCTCGGATGAGAGGTTCACGCCGTTCCTGGCCTACCCGTTCGAAAAGTAACTTCCGATACCGACGACGCGTCGCACAGGCGGTCTCTGAAACCAGGCAGGCCGAACGCGAACGGCCCAATTGGACCATCATTGTCAGCGATTGGCTCCTCGTCACGTCTATCGATAGCAACTATACCGCTAAGTCTGTCGAGATCGCCGCCGGGAATGTCCTCCCTCCGTCCGCTCATCCCTCTCCTGATCGCCGCCGGAATCCTGCTCGGCGGCAACGGGCTGCAAGGCACGCTGATCGCGCTGCGCGGCGCGCAGGAGGGCTTTTCGCCCGCCACCATCGGCTTCATGGGCACCTCCTATTTCGCCGGCTTCCTGCTGGGCTGCCTGGCCATCGGCCGGATCATGAAGTCGGTCGGCTATGTGCGCTCCTTCTCCGCGTTGGCGGCCACCGCGTCGGTCGGCACGCTTCTGCTGGTGCTGATGATCCATCCGGTGATCTGGTCGGGGGTGCGCTTCGTGACGGGCTTCTGCTTCGCCGGCCTGTTCACGGTGATGGAGGCATGGCTCAACGCCGGTGTCGCCAATCGCAATCGCGGCCGGGTGCTGGCGCTTTACCGGGTGGTCGATATCGGCTCGGTGACCGGCGCGCAGTTTCTCATCCCGGTTTTCGGGGCAGACGGCTTCACCATCTTCGCCATCATGTCGATGATGATCACCTTCTCGCTGGTGCCGGTTTCGCTCGGCGACCGCACCAACCCGGCGCCTCCGGAGGACGTCAAGCTCGACCTGCGGCGGGCGTGGCGCATCTCGCCGCTCGCGGCGATCGGCTGCATCGCCGTCGGCGTAACCAACAGCGCGTTCCGCTCGCTGTCTCCGGTTTATGCGGAAGCGATCGGCATGTCTGTGGCCGACGTCGTCACCTTCGTCAGCGTCGGCATTCTCGGCGGGGCGATCATCCAGTATCCGCTCGGTTTCCTGTCGGATCGCTGGGACCGGCGCAGCGTCCTGCTCGTCACCGCAGCCTGCGCCGGCTTCGCAGCATTGGCGATCGTGCTGCTCGCCGGGACCGAGCCGCTGCCCAATTTCGTCGCCGTCTTCATCTTCGGCTCGTTCGCCATGCCGCTGTTTTCGCTGTCGGCCGCCCATGCGAACGATCGCGCGGACCGCGGCGAGTTCGTGCTGGTCAATGCCGCGCTGATGCTCTTCTACTCATTCGGCGCGATCGGAGGACCACTCACCGCCTCCTTCTTCATGCAATCCTTCGGCCCCAAGGCGCTGTTCGTCTTCTGCGCGCTTGTCTACGCCGTGCTGGTGCTCATCATTCTCTACCGCATGGGCGCGCGTCCGGCCGTTCCGCATGGCGAGCGCGGCCGGTTCGTCGCGATGCTGCGGACATCCCCCTTCTTCGCCAAGCTGGCGCGCCGCGGCAACACCGACCGCGACGAGCATGACGGCGGAGGGGATTGATCGCTTGACGAAACGTCCGGCGGCTGAAATGGAGGCTTACGGGGGGCGAAGCGGCTAAAGACATTTCATGCATCTCATTGCCACGCAAGCAGAACTCCAGCAGGCGGTTGACCAGCTTGCCAAATCGGATTTCGTGACGGTCGACACGGAGTTCATCCGCGAAACGACGTTCTGGCCGGAGCTGTGCCTGATTCAGATGGCCGCTCCGGGCGTCACCGCGCTCGTCGATCCCATCGCCGGCAATCTGGACCTGTCGCCCTTCTTCCAGCTGATGGGCGATGACCGTGTCACGAAAGTCTTCCACGCCGCGCGGCAGGACATCGAGATCGTGTTTCATCTCGGCGGGCTGATCCCCCATCCCGTGTTCGACACGCAGGTGGCCGCCATGGTGTGCGGCTTCGGCGACAGCGTGTCCTACGACCAGCTGATCCAGAAGGTGACCGGCACGCATCTCGACAAGTCCTCCCGCTTTACCGATTGGCGCCACCGGCCGCTTTCGGAAAAGCAGCTTGAGTATGCGCTGGCCGACGTCACCCATCTCATCGACGCCTACAAGTTCCTGTCCGCCAAACTCGAAGCGGAAGGACGCGCGCACTGGCTCAACGAGGAGATGCGCATTCTCACTTCGCGCGAAACCTACGATCCGCATCCGGAGGACGCGTGGAAACGTCTGAAGCTGCGCGTGCGCAAGCCGCAGGAACTGGCCGTGCTGCAGGCGGTCGCGGCGTGGCGGGAGCGCGAGGCGCGTGACCGCAACGTTCCTCGCGGGCGCATCCTGAAGGACGAGTCCATCCAGGAACTGGCGCTGCAGCATCCGCGCGACGCGGGCGCGCTCTCTCGCCTGCGCACGATCCCCAAGGGATGGGAGCGTTCGTCCACCGCGAGCGCGCTGCTCGACATCGTCAACACCGCGCTGGCCCGTCCCAAGGAAGATCTGCCCAAGCTGCCGAAATCATATCAGCCGGCGGAAGGTTCGAGCGCGGCATCCGAATTGCTGCGCGTACTGCTGCGGCTGATTTCGGAGAAGGAAGGCGTGGCAGCCAAAGTGCTGGCATCGGGCGACGATCTGGATCGCCTCGCCGCCGAAGGCGAAGCAGCGGACGTGCCCGCGCTGCAAGGCTGGCGCCGCCAGGTGTTCGGCGACGCGGCACTGAAGCTGGTCCGGGGCGAGATCGCCCTCAAATTTCACCGCCGCAGGCTGGTGGTCTTCGAGACGACGCCCGGCTGACCGAATCAGCCGCTGGAAACGACTAGTTCCAGCTTGCGGCCGGTCAGCTTGGCCAACTGAGCCAGCCGTCCGGCGGGGCGTTCGCCGAACAGGCCGGAAAGTGCGGACGGAATGACGAGTGCCAGCACGCCGCCCGGCCGCTTCTCCCAGCGCAGCCGCGGCATGACGCCCGGCATCGACGCCGTCAGCAGGTAGACAACCCGCATCATGGCGCCCAGCACGCGCGCCCGTTCCACGTAGCGCTCGGACACGAGCCGCTTGAGCGACGGGGCGATCACGTCGTTGAATACACCCTCATGGCGGTAGGCGGTCGCCAGCGCGAGAAATACGCGGCCCGGATGGTCGACGCCGATGAAGGACGCATGCGCGATGATGTTGAGCGACTGCGTGCCGCGGTACTCCGGATGCGCGCGCCAGCCGATGTCCGCCAGCAGACAGGCCGAATGCCGCAGCCGCCTCTCCTCCTCCGTCTCGTCGATGCCGAACATGGCGAAGGTCCGAGTGGTCCACTCGACCAGTTCATGCGCGTGGGTGGCCGACCGCGCGCGCAGCCGAGCAAGCTCTTCGGACGCCGAGATCAACGGGTCGGCCCGACGCTCTTCCAGCGGCAGCAGCGAATAGAGAAAACCCTCGCGCACGCCGAGCACCGACACCACGATCTTGGAAGGCCGCATCGCGGCGACGATTTCCTGCAGCACTATGGCGCCATAAGACAGCAGCGCACGCCGGGCCTTCGATACCGCCTCGATGCCCTGCAGCTTGTCGATCTCTCCACGCGCGACCTGGCGCAGGAACTCCGCCGACTGGTCCACCTCCATCTCATAGTGGTGCATGACCGCCAACGGATAGCCGACCGTGTTCATGTGCAGCCGGGCGAGGTTTCGCCAGGTGCCGCCCACCGCGTAGAACGGCCGTCCCGCGCCCGCCTCGAGCAGCGTGGCCCTGGCCAATTCTCCACGGGCGATGCGGGCCGCAGCCGTTGCGGAGCCCTTCGACATGTCCTGCAGCCTCAGCCCGCCGAGCGGGAGCGTGATTCCGTCGCCGATCGCCTCGCCGCGGACGTCCACGAGTTCGAGGCTGCCGCCGCCGAGGTCGCCGGCAATGCCGTCGGCGGGATGGAACCCCGAGATGACGCCGAGAGCGGAGTAGTACGCCTCTTCGCGGCCGGTCAGCACCCGTATCTCGGTGCCCAGGATCTCTTCGGCGCGGTGGATGAAGTCCGGGCCGTTCTCGGCCTCGCGCGCCGCGGCGGTTGCCAGCACGTAGAGGCGCTGGGCGCCGGCCTGGTCGGACAACGCCCTGAAGCGTCGGAACTCCTCCATGGAGCGAGCGACGCCTTCGGGGTCCAGCTTTCCGGTGGTGACGATGCCGCGTCCCAGCCCTGCCAGCATCTTCTCGTTGAACAGCACGGTCGGCGAACGGGCCACGCCTTCGTAGATGACCAGTCGAATCGAGTTCGACCCGATGTCGATGATCGACACCGGCTGGCGGTCGTGCAGGCGCCCCTGGGAACGGGCAATCATCCGCGCGCGGCGCTGGCGCTTTTCTTGCGCGGCTTGAACTGGGCTATGCGCTTGGGAGCGTGGGATTTCAGCGCGTCACCACGGCCCGAAAGGCTCGGATTCGTCATGAAGTATTCCTGGGCGTTGAACGGCTCCTCACCCTCAGCCGGCGCCATGCGCCGGGAGGTGCCGTCGGGCAATACTTCGAAACTCTGCTGGTTGTCCACGATGTTTCCCAGCATGATCTGGTTTAGTAGCTGGGCGTGCACGGTCGGGTTGGTGATAGGCACCATGCATTCGACGCGCCGGTCCAGGTTGCGCGGCATCAGGTCGGCCGAGCTGATGTAGACGATGGCCTCGTCCGAGGGCAGGCCATGACCATTGCCGAAACAGTAGATGCGGCTGTGTTCCAGGAATCGCCCGACGATCGACTTGACGCGGATGTTTTCGGAAAGGCCCGGCACCTGTGGGCGCAGGCAGCAGATGCCGCGC
Organism: Rhizobiaceae bacterium; assembly: GCA_016793565.1. Lineage (GTDB taxonomy): Bacteria > Pseudomonadota > Alphaproteobacteria > Rhizobiales > Rhizobiaceae > JAEUMA01. The sequence continues at coordinate 8,136 of JAEUMA010000324.1, read as the reverse complement.
ACGACCAGTTCGATTTCTACCCCCGCCCTGCTCGCATCGTAGAGGGCATCGATGATGATCGGATCGACCAGCGCGTTCATCTTCATCCAGATGCGGGCCGGACGACCGGCGCGGGCGTGCTCCACCTCGCCTGTGATGTGCTTCAGGATGCGGCTGCGCAGCGTATAGGGCGATAGCGCGATTCGCATCGCCTCGGTCGGCTCGGCATAGCCGGTGATGAAGTTGAAGATCTGCGCGACGTCACGGGCGATCGCCGGATCGCAGGTGAAGAACGACAGGTCGGTATAGATGCGTGCAGTGATCGGGTGATAGTTGCCGGTGCCCAGATGCACGTAGTTGCGCAGCCGCTGGTCCTCGCGGCGGACGACCAGCGACATCTTGGCATGCGTCTTCAGCTCGATGAAGCCGAACACCACCTGCACGCCGGCGCGCTCGAGGTCGCGCGCCCAGCGGATGTTGGCCTCCTCGTCGAAGCGGGCCTTCAACTCCACGAGCGCGGTCACCGACTTGCCGGCCTCGGCGGCGTCGACCAGCGCGCGCACGATGGGGCTGTCGTTGGAGGTGCGATAGAGCGTCTGCTTGATCGCGACGACGTCGGGATCGGCGGTCGCCTGGCGCAGGAACTGGACCACGACGTCGAACGATTCGTAAGGATGATGGACGACGATGTCCTTCTCGCGGATCGCCGCGAAACAATCGCCGCGATGGTCGCGGATGCGCTCGGGAAAGCGCGGATTGAACGGTGTGAACTTGAGGTCGTCGCGCGCCACGGCGACGATTTCCGAGATCTGGTTGATGGCCAGAGGCCCGCTCAGCACGCTGATGCGGTTGGCCGCCACGCCTAGTTCGCTCGCCACGAAATCGCGCAAAGGCTCCGGCATCTGGCTGTCGAACTCGATGCGGATCACCGACCCGCGGCGACGGCGCTTGAGGGCAGTCTCGAACAGCCGCACCAAGTCCTCGGCCTCCTCCTCCACCTCGATGTCGCTGTCGCGGATGATGCGGAAGGTTCCCGATCCCTTCACCTCGTAACCCGGAAAAAGCTTGCCGATGGAGATCGCGGCAACCAGCTCCAGCGGAATGAACCGGACCGAGCCGGGACGATCCGGCAGACGGATGAAGCGCCTCAGGGCCGGCGGCAGCCTCAGCAGCGCCGTCATCTCCTCGCCGTCGCGCAGATGCCGCAATTGCAGGGCGACCGAGAAGCCGAGGTTGGGGATAAACGGGAACGGATGCGCCGGATCGATCGAAAGCGGCGTCAGGACCGGGAACATCTGCTCCTCGAAATGCTCGTCCAGCCAGGCGAGTTCGTCTTCGCTCAGCGCGTCGGCGGTGACCGATTCGATTCCCTCGGCCTTGAGCAACTCCATCAGTTCCGACAGGCTCGCCTGCTGGTCCTCCTGCAGGCGCTGCACCTCGTGAAGCAGCTGCTCGAGCTGTTGTTCGGGGGTGCGGCCGTCCGGGCTCTTCAGCTTGATGTTCTCGCGCACCTGGCCGGCGAGGCCGGCGACGCGAACCATGAAGAACTCGTCGAGATTGCCCGCCGATATCGACAGGAAGCGCACCCGTTCGAGCAGCGGATGGCGCAGATTCTGGGATTCTTCCAGCACGCGGCGATTGAACTGAAGCCAGGAGAACTCGCGGTTAACGAAGCGGTCGGGATTGCCGCCCAGCGCCTCGCCCTTCAGAATCTCGTTACCGAACTCGATATGGACAGGCTTCAAGGATGCTCCCCGGAGTTTCGTCGGCTTGTTTCCGCTCAAAGTAGCCTCTCGCATGCTTCTGCGACAACTTGATTTCGTGATTGTTGCAAACGGCTGCGATATGCTCCAAACGCGGGAACCCATCTACCCGGTTTGGAGAACGAGCATGGCCGGCGGCGCGATACCCTATTTCCAGAACGATGCCGGCCATCGCAAGATTCACGTCGGCGTCAAGGAATTCATGTGCATGGGCGCCAATCCGCCCTACGACCATCCCCATGTCTATCTCGACATGGGCGACGACGCAGAAAAGGTCTGCCCATATTGCTCGACCCTCTATGTCTACGACCATGGGCTGAAGGCGTCCGAGACCGTTCCCCCGGGCTGCCTCTACGTCGGCCAGGCTGCCTGAGCCCGCGCCAGCCCCGCCGAGCGGCCGCATGGACGCGGACCTGCCGATCCTCGTCGCCGGAGCAGGCATAGCAGGACTGACGGCGGCCCTTGCGCTCGCCGCGCGCGGAATTCCGGTCGTTGTGCTGGAGCGTGCTCACCAACTCAGTGAGATCGGCGCGGGCCTGCAGCTTTCGCCCAACGCCACGAGCATCCTGCGCGCCTACGGCGTCACGGACGCGCTCGGCGAGGCAGCCGTGCAGCCGCGTCGCGTCCGCCTCATGCGCGCTTCCGATCTCGGAGAGATTGCGCACGTTCCGCTCGGCTCATGGGCGGAGCAGCGCTGGGGCGCGCCCTACCTCACAGCCCATCGCGCCGACCTGCAGGCCGCGCTTCTCGAATGCGTCCGCGCCGAACCCAAGATCAGCCTTGTCATGTCCGCCAAGGTCGAAGGCGCGGCATGCGGATCGGCCGGCCCGTCCGCCGAGATCACCGGCATCGAAGGGCCCGCCAGCATGCGGGCGCGCATGATCATCGCCGCGGACGGCGTCTGGTCCGGGCTGCGCCGCCAAGTCGATCCGGCCTCCGAATGCCGCTTCGCCGGCAGGATTGCCTGGCGGGTTACACTCAACGCCGGCCATCGTGCGCTGCGGGCCCTGGCACCGTCCGGACGGGCGCAAGACGTGGTCGCTGTACTGGACAGCGCGTTTCATTTGGTCGCCTACCCGATGGGCGGAGGGCAGGAAGTCAATCTCGTTGCGTTCACGGCGGGAACCGACGACAGCGCCGGCTGGTCGGGAACGCGCGATCCGGCACCGCTGCAGTACTGCCTGCAGCGATCGGACGAGCGGCTGGCGGCGCTCGCAGAGCCCGGCATAGCGTGGACCAGCTACCCGATGTACACCGTCATCTCGCTGAAGCGCTGGTTCGACCCTGGCGGGCTGGTGCTGGTCGGCGACGCGGCTCACGCCATGACGCCGTTTGCGGCGCAAGGCGCGGCCATGGCCATCGAGGACGCCGAGACGCTGGCCGACGCGCTCGGCGATCGCCCGGCAAGCAGCGGTCGGATCGTGGCTTGGCAGGCCGCGCGGCGCGAGCGGGTCGCTCGCGTGGCTCGCCGGGGCGCACTCAATCATTTGGCGTGGAGCGCGCTCGGCCCCGTCGCTCTGGCCCGGGACCTTCTGCTGCGGCTGCGCCCGCCGGAGAGCCTGGCCGCCGACCTCGACTGGCTCTATGGTTGGCGGCCGCCCGCCGCCGGCAAGGTCAGTGCAGGATCTGGCTGAGGAACAGCTTGGTACGATCGTGCTGGGGATTGTCGAAGAACTCGGCCGGCGTGTTCTGCTCGACGATCTGGCCGGCGTCCATGAAGATCACCCGGTTCGCCACCTTGCGGGCAAACCCCATCTCGTGCGTCACGCACAGCATGGTCATTCCCTCCTCCGCCAGGCCGACCATCGTCTCGAGCACTTCCTTGATCATCTCCGGATCGAGCGCAGAGGTCGGCTCGTCGAACAGCATGATGCGCGGGTTCATGCACAGCGAGCGCGCGATCGCCACGCGCTGCTGCTGGCCGCCCGAAAGCTGGCCGGGATATTTGTTCGCCTGCTCCGGGATCTTGACCCGGCGCAGAAAGTGCATGGCCACTTCGTCGGCCTGCTTCTTGGGCATCTTGCGCACCCAGATCGGCGCCAGCGTGCAGTTCTCCAGGATGGTCAGGTGCGGGAACAGGTTGAAGTGCTGGAACACCATGCCGACCTCGCGCCGAACCTCGTCGATCTTCTTGAGATCGTTCGTCAGTTCCTTGCCGTCGACGATGATCTTGCCCTTCTGGTGCTCCTCCAGGCGGTTGATGCAGCGGATCATGGTCGACTTGCCAGAACCAGACGGACCGCAGATGACGATACGCTCACCACGCATCACGCGCAGGTTGATGTCGCGCAGAACGTGGAAATCGCCGTACCATTTGTGCATGCCGACGATGTCCACCGCCACGTCCGTGGCCGAGATATGCATCTTGCCTTCGTCGACGCGGATCTCTTCAGCGCTTACGGCGTTTTCGGTTGCCATCCCATCTTCCCCTGATCATTTCTAACGCTTGTGACCGGTATCGAGCCGGCGTTCCATGTAGATCGAATAGCGCGACATGCCGAAGCAGAAAATCCAGAACACGAAGCCGGCGAAGACCAGGCCCGTCATCGGCGTCTGCGGCGTCATCCAGTTCGGGTCGGTGAAGTTGCGTCGAATGGCGCCCAGAAGGTCGAACATGTTGACGATATAGACCAGGCTGGTGTCCTTGAAGAGGCCGATGAACGTGTTGACGATCCCCGGGATCACGAGCTTCAGCGCCTGCGGCAGGATGATCAGCCGTATCTTCTGCCAGTAGGTTAGGCCGAGCGAATCCGCACCCTCGTACTGGCCCTTCGGCATTGCCTGCAGCCCGCCGCGGATGACCTCGGCCATGTAGGCGGAAGCGAACAACGAAACGCCGATCAGGACGCAGAGAAAGTCGTCGATCTTCATGCCGTTGGGCATAAAGAGCGGCAGCATCTTGGTCGCCATGAACAGGACGGTGATCAACGGAACGCCGCGCACCATCTCGATGAAGATGACGCACAGCATCTTCACGACGGGCAGTTGCGACCGTCGGCCCAGCGCCAGGATCACGCCGAGCGGCAGCGACACCACTATGCCGACGTAGGACAGGATGATGGTGACCATGAAGCCGCCCCACTCACGCGTGGGGACGTAGCGCAGGCCGAACCAGCCGCCGACCAGCAGAACGTAGCCAACGATCGGAAGCGCGACGAACAGGAGCAGCGCATTGAGGGTCTTGTAGGGCGCCCGCGGGATCAGGAACGGGATCAGCAGGACCACCAGCAGAGCGCCCGCCAGCATCACCCGCCAGCGTTCGTCCTCGGGGTAGGTGTTGAACATGAATTGGGGGAATTTCGCCCGCACGAACGCCCAGCACGCTCCGCTCCAGCCGTCCGGCTGCATGCCGCCCTGGGCGACCGTCGCGCAATAGCTGCGGTCGGTGCCCGTCCACTGCGCACTGAAGAACAGCCAGTCGAGCAGGCCGGGCAGGAAATAGATGATCGCGACGATACCGACCAGCGTCAGCAGGCTGTCGGTCGGCGTCGCGAACAAATTGGTGCGTGCCCAGTGCACAAGGCCACGCTGCGAAGACGGCGGAGCGGCCGGCTGCTCCATGCTCTGGCGGACAAACACAACATCGGCCACGGACATCTGCGGCCTCCCTCAGCGCTCGACCAGCGCGACGCGCGTGTTGAACCAGTTCATGAACAGCGAGGTTGCCAGGCTGATGCTCAGATAGACCACCATCCAGATGGCGACGATCTGAATGGAGTTGCCGCTCTTGTTCAGGATGGTGCCGCCAACCGACACGAGATCCGGATAGCCGACGGCGATCGCCAGCGATGAGTTCTTCGTCAGGTTCAGGTACTGGCTGGTCAGCGGCGGAACAATGATACGCATCGCCTGCGGCAGCACCACAAGACGCGTCGTTGCTCCGGGACGCAAGCCCAAGGCGAACGAGGCTTCCGTCTGGCCTTTGCCTACACCGCGGATGCCGGCGCGAACAATTTCGGCAATGAAGGACGCGGTATAAAGCGACAGCGACAAATAGAGCGCCAGGAATTCGGGGCCGATCGCCATGCCCCCGGAGGTCTGGAAGGCACCTAGCACCGGCACGTCGAAGGACACGGGAAAGCCCATCACGACAAGGGCGAGCAGCGGCAAGCCGACGAGCAGGGCGATGCAGGTCCAAAAGACGGGGAAGCGCTGCCCCGTCGCCATCTGCCTGGCACGCGCGCGTCGGGCGACGAACACGCACATGGCGATCGCCAGCAGCAGGGCCGCACCCGCCAGCCAGGCTCCCTCCCCCCAGACCGGCTTGGGGACGGCCAGACCGCGGTTGCTGAGCAGCATGCCGAACGGCAGATGCAGGCTCTCGCGCGGCTGCGGCAGGATCGCCAGAACGCCGAGATACCAAAAGAAAATCACCAAGAGTGGCGGGATGTTGCGGAAGACTTCGACGTAGACCGTGCAGAACTTGCGGATCAGCCAGTTTCGCGACAGGCGCCCGACACCGATCAGGAAGCCGACGATCGTCGCCGTGATGATGCCGACGAAGGCAATCAGCAGCGTATTGAGCAGACCGACGATCAAGGCGTCGATGTAGGTGGAGTCAGACGAATATGGGACGAGGCTCTGCCCGATATCGAAACCGGCACGCTCGTTCAGGAAGCCGAACGAGATGTTGCGGCCTGCCCTTTCGAGGTTGTCGACGGTGTTGCGGACGATCCAGACGATCAGCGCCAGAAGGCCGACGAAGACGACGGCCTGGAAGAAGATGGCGCGGGCAACCGGATTGTAAATCAGCGAAACGCGATCACCGCGGTCGCTGTCGATGGCATTCACGCTTGCCATGCCACACTCCCCTTTTCCGGGGATCGAAGGGCATTCCCCTTATCTTGCCCTTCGACCCTATGCCGCTATGCGTCAGCGGATCGGAGGAGCGTACTGCAGGCCGCCCTTGGTCCAAAGGGCGTTGAGACCGCGCGCGATCTTCAGCGGGCTGCCCGAGCCGATGTTGCGCTCGAACACCTCGCCGTAATTGCCCACCGCCTTGATGATGTTGACCACCCAGTCCTCCGAGAGGCCGAGGTCTGCGCCGAACTTGGAGTTCGCCTCCTGGCCCAGCACGCGCCTGATCTCGGGATTGGTCGAGGCCTTCATTTCCTCGACATTGGCCTGGGTGATGCCCAGTTCCTCGGCGATGACCAGCGCGTTCATGGTCCAGCGCACGATATCCAGCCACTGGTCGTCGCCATGGCGCACGGCCGGGCCGAGCGGTTCCTTGGAGATGATCTCGGGCAGGACGACATGATCGTCGGGCGAGGTCAGCGTCAGGCGGATGGAGTAGAGGCCAGACTGGTCGGTTGTGTAAACATCGCATCGGCCGGAATCATAAGCCGCGTTGACCTCCTCGAGCTTCTCGAACACGACCGGGTTGTACTGCAGGTTGTTGGCCTTGAAGAAGTCAGCCAGGTTCAGTTCGGTGGTGGTGCCCGTCTGCACGCAGACCGCGGCGCCCGAAAGCTGGAGCGCCGAGTTCACACCCGGGATCTTCTTGGCGTTGATCATGAAGCCCTGGCCGTCGAAATAGTTGATGCCGGCGAAATTGAGCTTCAGCGTCGTGTCACGGCTGAGCGTCCAGGTAGTGTTACGGGCGAGAAGGTCGACCGTGCCGTTCGCCAGCACCTCGAAGCGGTCCTTGGCCGTGGTCGGCGTATACTCGACTTTGTTGGGGTCGTTGAAGATCGCCGCAGCGACCGCGCGGCAATAGTCGACGTCGAAACCGGTATACTCGCCCTTGTCGTTCGGCGCAGCGAAACCCGCAAGGCCTGTGTTGACGGCGCACTTCAGCACGCCCCTCGCCTTCACGTCGTCCAGCGTCGCGGCCGAAGCCATGGTCGCAACCAAGCTGAGGCCGGCCGCGCCGAGGAGAGCTTTCGTAGAAGTTTTCATGACCCACAAACCCTTTTCCCTTGTACGGGCATTAGCCCGGTCATTTTTATGCGAGTCCCGCATTTGGTCTCCGGCCCACTTCCGGAAACTGCGTATCGCTGGCGGCGTGCCCGCCGCACTTCGGCTCACGCATTGCATCGAAGGCGATTATTACTGTGAGGTCAAGGGCAGCATTTCTTCGGCAGCCCGGCCGCGAGGCGATGCCCATTCCTTCGGCAAGCGCCGGTGGGAATGAACATGCCTCGGGCAGCCAGAGCGCGAGACTGTGGCAGTTGCACGCACATGCGCACCGTTCTATCGCTTCGCTTCCTGACAGGCGGGCGGAGACGAGATGGCACGGATCGACCGGAAGGCGCTGGGCGCCAACACGAAGCTGGCGCATGCCGGCAATGAGCCACTGGACTTCTTCGGTTTCGTGAACCCGCCTGTGGTGCACGCCTCGACGGTGCTGTTTCCCGACGCGCAAACCATGCTTTCTCGCGGCCAGCGCTAC
>JAEUMA010000316.1 GCA_016793565.1 Rhizobiaceae bacterium | reverse complement strand
TGCAGATCGTGCGGGCGCCGCTGCTCGGCCAGGCGCCGGCGATGCTGTCCTGGCTGTTCACCGGCACCGCCGCCATAGTCGCCGCCGGCATCGCCTGGCGGCTCTACCGCCGGGCCTATCCCCGCATCCCCTACTGGGTCTGACGCGCATGGACACCCACATCTCCATCCGCGACCTGTCGGTCGAGTTCCGCGTCTACGGCGCCCACGGGCGCTCGCTGAAACGGCGGATCTTCTCCCAGATGAGCGGCGGCGAGGTCAGTGCGGGCGAGGGCGACAGCATCACCGTCAAGGCCCTCAACCACATCGACCTCGAACTCAGCCACGGCGACCGCGTCGGCCTCATCGGCCACAACGGCTCCGGCAAGTCGACGCTGCTGCGCGTCATCGCTGGCATCTACAAGCCGACCACCGGCTCGATCCGCACCACCGGCACCGTCGGCGCCCTGCTCGACCCCGCCTCGGGCATGGATGTCGAGGCGACCGGCATCGAGAACATCTATCTCAGCGGCTACATGCTCGGAATGACGAAGGCCGAGATCGACCGCCGCCTCGACGACATTTCGGAATTTACGGGCCTCGGCAACTTCATCTATCTGCCGGTCAAGACATACTCGGCCGGAATGTATGCGCGGCTGGCCTTCGCCATCTCGACGTCGATCAATCCCGACATCCTCATCATCGACGAGGGCATCGGGGCTGGCGACGACGCCTTCATGGAAAGGGCCCGCAAGCGCACCGAGGAGATGCTCGCCACCTCGGGCATCTTCGTGATCGCCACGCATGACCAGAACCTGATCAAGAGCTTCTGCAATCGGACGATCCGGCTGGAATCCGGGAACATCGTGGGCATCGACAGCATCTGAACGGAGGAAGCGCAGTGGCCCCATCCATCGCGATCCGGCAGGCTTAGATTGTGGCGGCGCCGCGCGTCCTCTGCTTCGGCCGCTTTTCCGACGCCACCCCGGGCGGCATCCAGCGCCATGTCGAGCACCTGCTGAACGGGCTGAAGGACCAGGTCGACTTCGTCAACCTGGTCCCCAGCCGGACGTGGCGCAGCGAGACCTCCGAACGTTTCGGCGTGCCGACCGTCGCCAGGGCCGGCATCAATGTCGACGGCAGCATGGTCCTGTCGCCCGGCCTGCCGTTTTCGGCGCGCACGCTGCACCGGCAAAAGCCCTTCGATCTGGTGCACCTGCATTTCCCGGATCCGATGTCGCACCTCGCCGCAATGGCGCTGCCCGCCGTGCCTCGGGTGATCACCTGGCATGCCGACATCTTCCGGCACCGGGCGGCACTGAGGCTCTACCAGCCCTTCCTGCGGCGGGCGGCGGAGACGGCAGCGGCCATCATCGTCCCCACCCAGGCCCACATAGACAACTCGCCCGTCCTTTCGGTCCTTCCCGACAAGGGCAAGATCCGGATCATCCCCTTCGGCTTCGACCTGGAGCGCTTCACGCGCCCGGCACAGGGGCTCGCCGGCCTGCGGCGGCGCTTTCCCGGGCGTATCGTCTTCTCGCTCGGGCGGCACGTCTACTACAAGGGCTTCGACGTGCTGCTGAAGGCCATAGCGCGCCTGCCGGCCGACGTCAGCCTCGTACTCGGCGGCACGGGCCCGCTGACGGCCGAACTGCAGGATCTGGCGGCGCGGACTAGCATCGGCGGCCGCGTTCATTTCGTCGGCCTGGTCGACGACGACGCGCTGCCCGCCTATTATCAGCTCTGCGATGTCTTCTGCCTGCCGGCCGTTTCGCGGGCCGAGGCCTTCGGCATCGTTCAGGTCGAGGCCATGGCGGCCGGCAGACCGGTGATCAGCACCAAGCTCGGCAACGGCGTCGACCTCGTCAATCGGGACGGCGAAACCGGCTTCACGGTGGAACCGGGCGATCCTCAGGCTCTGGCCGACGCCCTGTCCCGGCTGCTCGACGATCCCGGCGCGGCCGCAGAACTCGGCCGCACGGGGCGAGAACGCGCGCTCACCGAATACGGCCTTGAGCGGATGGCGCGGGAAACCCTCGATACCTACCGGGACGTGCTCGGCCGATAGGCCGCGGCGATCTCAATCGCAGACGACGCGGATCCTGCCGCCCGGCGCCGGCACGTTGCGGCAGGCAAGTTCTCCCGCGGCGGGACCGCCGGCGACCGGTGGCCGAACCGGGCGGCGAACGTCCCACAGGCGCAAGGGCTTGCCGCGGGCTTGCCTGTAGAGAGGAACGGGCTGCGGCGCCTGAGGAAAAGCCGCGGGCGCAGCCGGAGGGAAAGGCGTCTCTTCGGTGCCGAGCATCCGATTGACCGGATTGGCGTAGAGCACCGTACCGTCCTGCGCCCGGGTGCAGCCGCCGACGCCGACCGCGGCGCCGGCGAGAAGAATGACGGCCAGCACCAGCATCGAACCTTCGTATCGTAAGCGGGCAGGCATGGAACACATCTCTCGGCCGTTGCCTTCACCCGATCCCGTTCACCATACCGGCTTGGCAGCGTAATTTCGCTTGACATCGATACACAAATTGCCACCTCTATGGTATAGTAAATTGAACACTGCGAAATCGGTGCAGCCTGACGCTGCAGACGTAACAGGGTAACTTTCGGGTAAGACCATGTATGTCAATTATCAGCGAGTCTCCGAGAAGGAGGTTCAGGAATCCCGTAAGAGCGGTGGCGAGTGGCTGCGCGACCTGCGCCTGAAGAGCAATCAGTCGCAGCGGCAGCTTGCGCAAAAAGTGAGCGTGGACTACTACACGTTCATCTCCCAGCTTGAGAATGGGCGTGGGCGAATCCCCCCGGATCGCTACCAGGATTGGGCCGATGCGCTTGGGGTCCCGGTGTCGAGTTTCGTCTTCAACATCATGCGGTTCTATGATCCGGTCACGTTTGAACTTCTTTTCGGAAAGAACGGCGAGCTCGCCAACGAGCCGGACCGGTTCGAACTGCTCGACTAGTTCCCATCTGAACCGCTCGACTGGCTCACAAGGGGCTGGCCTATGACAGCCAAGCTTCTCTCCTTCACCCAGACCCGTGGCGGCTGGGGCAATGTCGAGATGGCGCAGTTCGCGCGCATCCAGCGGCTGCTCGAGAATGTGGGCCTGCACATCGACGTCGAGCACGGGATCACCGACGAGGGCGATCCCTGGTGCGTCTTCTGCTCGAACACCACCGGTGACGTCGTCATCCATGCCGCCCGCATCGGCGGCGTCTATATGTTCGATTCGCCCGTCCTGCAGACGCCGATCGAAGGCCGCAGCTTCCAGCATTGCGCCGAGAAATTCCTCGACGAGGCCATGCAGGCCATTCCTGTAGTGCGTCGGCGCTCGACGCTTCAGGTGCATCCGAGCGCCCTTCTGGCCAGCGTTTTCCTCACCATCGTCCTGCATGCGCAGGCGACGTCCGAGCACAGCCCGTTCCGCGTCGGCGACAGCCACGGCGACCCGTTCGCCGATCTCGACCCGGCGGCCAAGAATGCCGGCTGGCTCAAGCTGATCGCCCAGCATCTGGCGGAATTGTTCGGACCGCAAGACCCTTCCAGCACGCACCAGAACCAGCAGCTGCAGAACTGGGTTTCGGTCATCCCCGTCGGCCTGACCGTCTCGGTGCTCGGCATCGTGCACGAGCTGGTGACCCGCGACGACCGGCTGATGTTGATCTTCGACAACGTCTCGCTCGAAGGCACGGCCGGCAATGCCGAGCACGACAGCCATCTGGCCGCGGTCGAGCCCGAGGGCCCGCAGCCCGACACCGCCGCCGCGGCCCAGGATGCCTCCGTGGTGACGATGGTGGCGGACGCGGCCAGCGAAGACACGATCGAGGTCAAGACAGCCGAAGCCCACACCAATGAACAGGCGCCGTCGGTGGTGGTCGAGCAGGGATTGCCCACGTCCTATCTCGCGCTGGCACATGCCTTCGTGGAGGAGGTCGTGGCCTTCGCATCGGACACGGTGACCGCGCTGGCCAGCGCAGCGGCGACGGCGACCGCGCAGGCCGACAACGCCGACAATGGCGCAAGCCTGGACGTCGCGCAGACCGACAGCCAGCAGCCGGCCACCGCCGTCAGCACCATCGCCGCGGCGACTATCGCGCTGCTGAAGCCCCTGGTGGACGCCAGCGACACGATCGAGTTCATTTCCCTGCCCGAAGACGCCAACGCCACGGTCCTGCTCGCCGCCTACAACACGGCGAACCGGCCCGGCTCGGCCGATACCCCGGCGACGGTCGATGTCGGCTCCTCCGACAGCGTCAACGTCCCCGTGATCGAGGTGGCGCCGCCCCCGGCAACGGCCGAGGCGCCGGCGGCTCCGACGACCTCGACCGGAGACGTCATCACGCAGCTGGACTGGCTGATCGAAGTCGCGGACAATGTCGTCGTGCACCAGAGCGGCGGCAATTATATCATCGTCGACAAGGACGCCATGTTCATCGACCAGGGCGACAGGTTCATCGAGACCTTCGTCATGGAAGACCACAGCGAAATCACGTTCATCGGCGTAGCGGCGGATTTTGACGGCCTGTTCGCCTGACGGCGCACGGCCGCAAGCCGTTTCTTTCCGCGGTCTTCTTGCTTTTTCGGCGCATGCGCGAAAAGGTCCCGCCGGATTCCGATTTGAGTGAAGCCTGTCCATGGGACGATCCGCAACGCCGCCGCCTGGACTGAAGAGCTTTTCACCTGCCGCCGCCGATCGCCTTGCTCCCTCCGCCGAAGGCGAGCCGGGTGCGGTCTTGCAGCCGCCGCGGCCCGTCATGGCGCCCAAGCTCTTCCTGAAACGTGGAGCACGTCGTTTGCTGAAGAACACGAGCATCGGCCGATTTTACAGCGGGCTGCGGCAGACATCCGCCGCCGTCACGGCTCTGCAGTTCCGTGCCGACCGGCTGGAGCAGGAGGTTCAGGACGTCCGGCAGATGGCCGAGCTGCGCCAGGCCCTTGACGCGGCCGAGAAGCGGATCGCCGACCTGGAGACGCTCCTGGAGGAGCGGAGTTCCACGTTGAGCAGCCAAGTCGCCGAGAGGACGGCAGGCGTCGACCTGCGCGTGGATTCCCTTTCGGACCGCCTTGCCGGCCTGAAACGCGACGTGGCGGCTGAACAGGCGCTGGTCACGCGCTCCTATGCCGACATCAGCCGCCGGGTGGACCTGCTGCGGCGCCAGCAGCCCGCGGTGGCGCCCGGTGAAACGGCGGCCGATCCAGCCCGGCAGGCGGAAGGCCTGCAATCGCTGATCGATGCCTTCTACAACCGCCTGGAGGACCGCTACCGGGGTTCTCGGGAAGAGATCAAGCGACGGCTGTTGAAATATATCCCCGACGCCGAAAGCGCCGCCCAGCGCTGCGGCGGGCTGCCAGCGCTGGACATCGGCTGCGGTCGCGGCGAATGGCTGGAACTCCTTGCCGAACACGGTCTGAAGGGCATCGGCGTCGACCTCAACCCGGTGCAGATAGAGGAAGCTCGGGCCGTCGACCTCGACGTGCACCAGGACGACGCGGTCGCATGGCTCGGCCGGGCCGCCGACGCGTCCTTCTCGATGATCACCGCCCATCATTTGGTCGAGCACCTGCCGTTCGACACCGTCGTATGGATCGCCCGCGAGGCCATGCGCGTGCTGGCGCCCGGCGGGGTCCTGTTGTTCGAAACGCCGAACCCGCGCAACATCCTGGTCTCGACGACGGGCTTCCACATGGACCCCACGCATATCCGGCCGCTGCCGGCGGAAGTGCTCTCCACGCTGTTCGACACGATCGGCTTTCATCCGGTGGAAAGCCGCTTCCTGCACGCCCATGCGCGGCTTCCGGAGTTCCTGGAAGGCAAGCGCCTCGATCCTGAAGTGGCCACGCTGTTCTTCGGCCCGCAGGATCATGCCGTCCTCGGCATCCGGCCCACGGTCGGCGAATAGATGCGCGTCGGCATCGTCAGCACCCAGGTTCCCTTCGTCACCGGGGGGGCGGAACGGCATTCGGCAAGCCTGGCGAAGGCGCTGCGCGAGCGCGGCCACGAGGCCGCCGAGATCAGCATCCCGTTCAAATGGTATCCGGGCCGCATCCTGGTCGACCACGTCATGGCCGCCAAGCTCATCGACCTCAGCGTCTTCGAGGGTGCCCCGATCGACCTCCTGATCGGGTTGAAGTTCCCCGCCTATCTGGCCCGCCATCCCAACAAGATCTTCTGGATCCTGCACCAGCACAGGCAGGCCTACGAGATGTGGGACAGCGGCGCTTCCGACCTGCTTTACGACGCCGACGGCGCCGCCATCCGGGACCTCATCCGCGAGGAAGACCGCGCCGTGCTGGCCGGCGCCCGGGTCTACGCCAATTCCCGCAATGTCGCCGCCCGCCTGCACCGCTATCTTCAGCTGCCGTCGACGCCGCTCTACCACCCGCCGCCGATCGCCGCACAGCTGCGCTGCGGCGCCTACGGCGACTATTTCTTCGCTCCCAGCCGCGTCGGTCCCTCGAAGCGCCAGGACCTGATCCTGGAGGCCTTCGCCAAGACACGATCGAATGCCCGGCTGGTCTTTGCCGGCCCGCCGGATTCGCGCGCCTATCTCGACACGCTGAAGGACAAGGCGCGCAAGCTCGGCATCGACCGGCGCGTCGAATGGCTGGGCGCAATCGACGACGCCACCATGGTGCGCCGCTATGCCGATGCGCGGGCCGTGATCTTCACGCCGGTCGACGAGGATTACGGCTACATCACGCTGGAAGCGATGTTGGCGGCTAGGCCCGTGATCACCGTGCACGATGCCGGCGGACCACTGGAATTCATCCAGGACGGCAAGGAAGGCTTCGTCACCGCGCCGGATCCGGCGAGCCTCGCGGCCGCCATGGACAGGCTGGCCGACGATCGTGTCCTGGCCGAACGCCTCGGCCAGGCCGGAGCCGCCCGCTATCTGGAGGCCGGCATCGGCTGGGACAAGGTCGTCGCGACCCTGACCGGCCAGCCCGTCGACCAAAAGCAGGGCCGAACCGAGCCGCTTGCGTCGGTCCCGGCAATGATCGACGCCGAGGCTCCCGCGACGCCGGAGCCCGTCGCCCCCGAAAACACGTCTTCCACCTTGCCTTCGGCACCGCCGGATCCGGTCGACCTGACGCGTCTGGCGGCCCTGCTGGCCCCGCCGCAGCCGAAGTCTCCGCCCTTCCCCGGCATGGCCGAGCTGCTCGGCGCCTACAAATTCTCCACCATCGAGAGCGTCGACGACCCGGATCCGGCCGAACTCGCCGCCTATTTCGGCACGCACTGGCGGCGCTACATGGCAACGCTGGCGCTGGTCGAGGAAAAGCCGGTGCGGCGCGCCCTTGACGTCGGCGTCTTCCCGCCCTTCCTCTTCCAGGCGCTGCTCGCGGCCAGCATTCCCGGCCTGAAGCTCGACGGCATCTGGGAAGGCCCGCAGCCCTTTTCGCAGACCGTCCGCAGCCGTTCCGGCGCCTATCCGGACTTTGCGATCGCGCTGAAGCCCGCCAACGTCGAAACGCAGCCGATGCCGTTCGACGAGGAGAGCTTCGACCTCGTGCTCGCCATGGAGATCTTCGAGCATTTCGCGCTCAACCCGCTCTACTTCCTGCGCGAGGCCTTCCGCGTGCTGGAACCGGGCGGCCGGCTGATCCTGACGACGCCCAACGTCGTCAGCCACCGCGGCGTGCGCAAGGCGCTGGAAGGCATCGCCCCTTATTCCTTCGGCCCCTTCATTCCCACAGGCGGCATCTACGGCCGCCATAACCGGGAGTTCACGCCCCACGAGGTGGCGGCCCTGGCCGAAGCGGCAGGCTTCCATACCGACCATCTCCTCACGGCTGACGTCTATGACGGCGACATCGATGCCGAAACCGCCCGCCTGCTCACCGGTCGCGGCGATGACTTCATGCTGCGCGGCGAGAACATCCTCTATGTCGGGCGCAAGGAACGCGGGGAGGCCGGCCCCCTCTTCAAGCCACCAGCGCCGCCAGCGCATCTCTACCACGGCGACCCGCTGCAGCTCGCGGCCCGCCTGAGCCTTTCCGGGCGCGACACGGCGAGCGGCTATGCCACGGTCCGCATCGAGAACCGTTCCGCCGCCCCATGGCCGCAGGACGGCGCATGGTCGGCCAGCCTGCATCTGGAATGGTCGGACCAGTTCGGCACTCTGGTGCACGGCGGCGGCCGCATCGCACTGCCGGCCACCCTCCTGCCCGGCGATAGCGTCGACATCGCGCTGGCGCTCGATCCCGGCCCGCCCGACGCCTCCGTCGGCACGGTGCTGGTGGA
>JAEUMA010000304.1 GCA_016793565.1 Rhizobiaceae bacterium | reverse complement strand
GAGGCGTTGGACGAGACCGATCCGCTGGAAGGGCCGCGGTTCTGGGTGATGGTGGAGACGCCACGCGCCGTGCTCAACCTAGGCGCCATCGCCGAGCTCGGGCGCGACCGCGCCGCCCGCCTCGACTGCCTGGTCGCCGGGACCAACGATCTCGTCAAGGAGACCGGCGTGCTCGCCACGCCCGACCGGCGTTACCTCAAGCCATGGCTGATGCAGATGGTGCTGGCGGCCCGCGCCGGAGGCATAGACGTGCTCGACGGCGTCGGCAACGACTTCTCGGACCTGGAGGCCTTCGCGCGCGAATGCGAGGACAGTGCCGGGATGGGCTTCGACGGCCGCACGCTGATCCATCCGGCGCAGATCGGCCCGGCCAACCTCGCTTATTCGCCGTCGAAGGCGGCGGTCGCCGAGGCCGAGGCGGTCGTCGCCGCCTTCGCGCTGCCGGAGAATGCCGGCAAGGGCGTCATAGCGCTGGGCGGAAAGATGGTGGAGCGGCTGCATCTCGCCCAGGCTGAGCGGCTGCTGGCGAAGGCCGGAAACGAAAGGACAGGCGCATGAGGCTCTACCGTTTCCTGACGGGACCCGACGATTCCAGCTTCTGCCATAAGGTGACGGCGGCCTTGAACAAAGGCTGGCTGCTGCACGGCTCGCCGACCTACGCCTTCGACGCCGAAGCGAAGACGATGAAATGCGGCCAGGCCGTCTACAAGGAGGTCGAGGGCATCGACTACGACGCAGGGATGAAGCTGTCGGAATTCTGAACTCAGTCAGCTGCCTCTTCTATTTTCTCCATGTCGTCGTCGGAAAGGCCGAAATGGTGGCCGATCTCGTGGATCAGGACATGGGTTACGATGTCGCCCAGCGTTTCCTCGTTCTCGGCCCAGTAGTCCAGGATGGCGCGGCGGTAGAGCGTCACGCGGTTCGGCCCCTCGCCGGTGGCGGGGTTCCACCTTTCGGCAAGCCCGCGCCCCTCGAACAGGCCGAGCAGGTCGAACGGCGTCTCGAGCGACAGGTCGTCCATGATCTCCTCGGTGGGAAACTCGGCGATCTGGATGACGATCTCGCCCGTCAGCTTGCGAAACTCCTCCGGCAGATGCGCGTAGCTTTCGAGCGCCAGAAGCTCCATTTCCTCCATCGACGGAGAAAACTGGTCCTGCAACTCGCGTGTGTTGTAGATCCGGGCCATTCTGCTTCCTTTTGGCGAGGCATATAGCCTCTTGACCGCGGCCTTTCGAGGTCTTTGCGGCGGAAGCTGTCAAAAGCTGCCTGGTTGCCGCGCGAAGGATCCGAAAGGCAGGAAAAAATTCTCCTCCCGCCGCGCTTGACTCTCGTCGCCGCCTCTGGAATCCATAAGAACATAACAGGAACAATCCTCCGGAAGGACCGACGTCATGGCGCAGCGCGCCTTGGCGCAAGACGCTCTTTTGGCCTTGCGCCGGACCATTGCAGGGATCGAGGGCCGTCTGCCGGAAACACTCTCGCAGGCCGATGGCGGCACCGTGCTGATGCGGCGTCATGGCCGCGCCGAGGGAACCGGCGAGCATTTCGCCACCGGCGCGGCGGCGCTCGACGCCGTTCTCGGCGGCGGCCTGCCGGCCGCCGGTATGACGGAAATCCACGGCGCCGAAACGCGCGACGGAGGGGCCGTCGCCGGCTTTGCCCTGGCGCTGGCAAGCATGGTCCTTGCGCGCCGGCCCGGCCCGCTTCTGTGGGTCGCCACCGGCGACGTCTTCCGCGAGGTCGGCCATCCCTATGCGCCGGGCCTGGCCGGCCCGTACGCGATTGCGCCGGAACGGCTGGTGCTGGCGGACGTGCCGCGGCTGGCGGATGCGCTCTGGGTCGGCGAGGAAGCGGCGCGGCTCGAAGCGCTGGCCGCCGTGCTGATCGAGGTGGGCGGCAGCCCGGCGCGGCTCGATCTCACCGCGACGCGCCGCCTGCATCGCCGCGCGATGCTGGCGGGGCGGCCGGTCCTGCTGCTGCGCCAGGCCGGCTCCCCGGAGCCGACAGCGGCGCCGGCCCGCATCGCCGTCGCCCCCGCGCCGGCCGCGCCGCGGCATACGCTGGCGGGCCCGCTCGCCCGGTCGATCGGACCGCCCGGTTTCCTGGTCGCCGTCGACAAGAGCCCGACCGCCCGCACCGGCCGCTTCACGCTGGAATGGAACCGCCATGACCGCCGCTTCGCCGACAGATCCTGTCCCGCAATCCCCGCAGCGGATTCTCGCGCTGTGGTTCCCCTATCTGCGGACGGAGAGGGTGCTGCGCCGACGCCTTTCCAACGCATGGCGTTCCCTGCCGGCGACGGGACGGCCGCCGCTGGTGGTCAGCCATCGCGACCGCGGCGCGCAGCGCATCGCCGCCGTTGACGAAGCGGCCGCGGCGCTGGGGCTCAAACGCGGAATGGGCATCGCCGACGCCCGCGCCATGCATCCCCGGATCGAAGTGATGGAGGCCGAGCCGGAGGCGGACCGCCGCCTGCTTGAGGCGCTGGCCGACTGGTGCGACCGCTACACTCCGCTGGTGGCGATGGACGGCGAGGACGGACTTTTCCTGGACATCACCGGCTGCACCCATCTCTTCGGCGGCGAGAAGGCGATGCTGTCGGAGGTGCTGACGCGTTTCTTCCACCAGGGTTTTGACGCGCGCGCCGGGCTGGCGTCCACGCCGGGCGCCGCCTGGGCGGCCGCCCGCCACGGCGGTGCCGCGATCGTCGACCCCGGCGGGGAGGCCGATCGCCTGACGCCGCTGCCGCTCGCGGCGCTGCGTCTCGATGCAGACGTACAGGCGGGGCTGGCGAGCGTCGGCCTGCGCACCGTGGGAGCCATTATAGGGGCACCGCGCGCGCCGTTGGCGCGGCGTTTCGGCGCCGGCCTGCTGATGCGGCTCGACCAGGCTCTTGGCCGTGTCGACGAGGCGATATCACCGCGGCGCCCGGTCGCGCCGCTGTCGGCCGAGCGGCATCTCGCCGAGCCCATAGGCACGATGGAGGACGTCGAATTGCTGGTCGGACTGCTGGCGGGAACGCTGAAGGCCGATCTGGAGCGCCGCGGCGAAGGCGCGCGTTCCCTGGAGCTCGGATTGTTCAGGGTGGACGGCGCGGTGGCCCGCGTTCCGATCAGCACCGCGCGGCCGCTGCGCGACCCTGCGCTTATGCGCCGCCTCTTCCATGAAAGGCTGGGCGTTCTAGCCGCCCGTCTCGATGCCGGCTTCGGCTACGATCTCGTCCGCCTTTCCATCCTGGCGGCGGAAAGGCTGGAGCCGCGCCAGACCGATCTCGATTCGAGAACAGATATGCTCGAAGACGATCTCGCCGGCCTTGCCGACCGCGTCGCCGCGCGTCTCGGCGGCGGCGCGCTGCTCGCCCCGGTCATACAAGGCAGCCACGTTCCCGAACGCGCCGCGGCACTCGTTCCCTGGACGCCGGGGCCTGCCCTCGCCGCTACGCCGGGATTGCCGGAGCAGGAACGGCCGATCCGGCTGTTTCGCCGGCCCGAGCCGGTAAGCGCCGCCGCCGAGGTGCCTGACGGACCGCCGATCAGCTTCCGCTGGCGCCGCGCGCTCTATCGCGTGGCGCGCGCGGAGGGGCCCGAGCGGATCGCTCCCGAATGGTGGCATGAACCGTCCGACACGGCGGAACGCGACTATTTCCGCGTCGAGGACGAGACTGGCCGCC
This sequence comes from Rhizobiaceae bacterium, assembly GCA_016793565.1. Taxonomy (GTDB): domain Bacteria; phylum Pseudomonadota; class Alphaproteobacteria; order Rhizobiales; family Rhizobiaceae; genus JAEUMA01. Next base: position 5,425 of record JAEUMA010000304.1, on the reverse strand, counting down.
GCTACTGGCTGTTTCGCGAGGGCCATTACGGCGACCCGGGGCTTCCGCCGCGCTGGTTCGTACAGGGGATGTTCGCATGAAGCCACCGCCGGCCTATGCCGAATTCGCCGTGCAGTCCAATTTCTCCTTCCTGCGCGGAGCATCCCAGGCGGAGGAGCTGGTGGTTACCGCGCGCCGGCTCAGCCTCACTGCCATGGGTTTGGCCGACCGCAATACCGTGGCGGGCGTCGTGCGCGCCTGGAAGATGGCGGAGGAAGCCGGTATCGCCTATCATCCCGGCTGCCGGCTGGTATTTTCTGACGGCACTCCCGACATTCTCGCCTATCCGCGCGACCGCCAGGGCTGGGGGCATCTTTGCCGGATGCTCACGGAAGCAAACCAGGCTGGCGAAAAGGGATGTCCCCTGCTTCGTCGGGAGGTTTTCCAGGCCTGGGCCGGCCGCCTTTCGCTGGCGTTCCTGCCTGCCTTGGGCGCCCAGGCGGAGGAAGAGCTCGATCTCCTTCGCCGGCTCGCAGGAGATTTTCCCGGTGCTGTCCGGCTGGCCATCGCGCCGCATCTTTCCGGCAGCGACCGCTTCCGCATGGAGCAGGCCGCCGCGATGGCTGCCGCCGCCGGCGTCCCGCTGATGGCCGTCAACGACGTCCTCTACCACGAGCCAGCCCGTCGTTCCCTGCAGGATGTGGCAACGGCCATCAGGCTGAAGACGACGGTCGCCGAAGCCGGGCTGGCGCTTTCCACCAACGCCGAGCGCCACTTCAAGGGGCCTGCCGAGATGGCGCGGCTGTTCAGCCGGCATCCGGAAGCGATCGTGGAGACACAACGATTTGCCGCAGAGCTGGGCTTCGAACTCACGGAACTGCGCTACAACTACCCGGATGAGCCGACCCGCGATGGCGCCACGCCGCAGCAGGAGCTGGAGAGGCTGACCTGGGAGGGAACGGCGAGACGCTTCCCGAACGGCGTGCTCGGCGATCATGTCGAGCGCATCCGCAAGGAGCTTGCCATCATCGAGGAGTTGAAGTTTGCCCGCTACTTCCTGACGGTGCACGAGATCGTCAAGTTCGCGGAGCAGGAAAACATCCTGTGCCAGGGGCGCGGTTCGGCGGCCAATTCGCTTGTCTGCTACTGCATCGGCATCACCTCGGTGGGGCCGGACGTGATGGACACGCTGTTCGAGCGCTTCATTTCGCGCGAACGCGGCGAGCCACCGGACATCGACGTCGATTTCGAGCACGAGAAGCGGGACAAGATCATCGAGTTCATCTACCGCAAATACAGCGAGAGGCGTACGGCGCTTGCCGCCGCGGTGATCTCCTACCGCTCGCGTTCGGCCATGCGCGAGGTGGCGAAGGCGATGGGCCTGTCGCGCGACGCCGTCGACGCGCTGGCCAGCGGTACCTGGCGGTGGACCTTTGATGGACTCGGCGAGACCGAGGCGAAGGCGGCCGGGCTGGACATGGAAGCCGCTGGCGTGAAGCATCTCTTCCACCACGCCAATGCCATACTCGGCTTTCCCCGCCATCTGTCCCAGCATGTCGGAGGCTTCGTCATTACGCGCGATCGGCTCGACGAAATCGTGCCCATCGTCAAGACGGCCATGCCCGAGCGCAAGATGGTTGAGTGGGACAAGGACGACCTCGACGCGGTGGGTATCCTCAAGGTCGACATCCTGGCGCTCGGCATGCTGTCTTGCCTGCGTCGTGCATTCGATCTTCTCGCCGACCACTACCCGCACCACTGGCCGGACAGGCTCAGGCTGGCCACCATCCCGCCGGAAGACAAGGCGGTCTACGACATGATCTGCCGCGCCGATACGCTCGGCGTCTTCCAGATCGAGTCGCGCGCCCAGATGAGCATGCTGCCGCGGCTTAGGCCGCGGAAATTCTACGACCTGGTCATCGAGGTGGCGATCGTGCGGCCGGGCCCGATCCAGGGCGACATGGTGCATCCCTATCTGCGCCGGCGCCAGGGCAAGGAGGAAGTTGAATATCCCAAGCCGGAACTGGAAAAAATCCTCGGCAGGACACTCGGCGTCCCGCTGTTCCAGGAACAGGCCATGCGTATCGCCATCGAAGCGGGCGGCTTTTCCGCCGACAAGGCGGACAAGCTGCGCCGCGCCATGGCGACCTTCCGGCGGGTCGGCACCATCGGCACGCTGCGCTCCGAGATGATCGAAGGCATGGTCGGGCGCGGCTACCAGCGCGAGTTCGCCGAGCGCTGCTTCAAGCAGATCGAGGGTTTCGGCGAGTACGGCTTTCCCGAAAGCCACGCCGCCTCCTTCGCGCTGCTCGTCTATGCCTCATGTTGGTTCAAGGCTTACTATCCCGATGTCTTCTGCGCGGCGATTCTCAATTCCCAGCCGATGGGCTTTTACGCTCCGGCGCAGTTGGTGCGAGACGCGCGCGACCATGGCGTCGAGATTCGCCCCGCCGACGTCAACCATTCGCAATGGGACTGCACACTGGAAAGGACGCACTTCAACCCGGCGCTCATCGTCCGGCGCCATGACGCGATGAGGGATGTGATCCGCAGCTGCCATGCCGTCCGGCTGGGCTTCCGCCAGATCAAGGGCGTGCCCGAAAGCGAGATAGAGCGCCTGGTGCTGCATCGCGGCGAAGGATACAGTTCGGTGCGCGACCTCTGGCTGCGATCCGGCGTCGCCTCCGAAACGGTGGTGAGGCTAGCCGAGGCCGACGCCTTCCGTTCGATGGGCCTCGATCGCCGGCAGGCGCTCTGGCAGGCGAAGGCTCTGGACCGGAAAAGCGCTGCGGAAGGGCTGCCTTTATTTTCCGATCCTGCGTTTCCCGCCGAACGCGAACCGGACATGCCGCTGCCGGGCATGCCGCTCGGGGAACATGTCATCCACGACTACCGGACCCTGTCATTGTCGCTCAAGGCGCATCCGGTCTCCTTTCTGCGCGCGCGTCTCGACGCGGCCGGCGTCCTGCCCAACCGGGCACTTTGCGACGTCAGGAGCGGTCGGCATATCAGTGTCGCCGGGTTGGTTCTTGTCCGACAGCGACCCGGTTCTGCAAAGGGCGTCATCTTCATGACGCTGGAGGACGAGGAAGCCGTCGCCAACATCATCGTCTGGCCCAAGGTGTTCGAGCGCTTTCGCTCCGTCGTCCTGGGCGCTCGCTTCATAAGAGTGCTTGGAAAACTTCAGTCCGAATCCGGCGTCATCCACGTCGTTGCCGAGAAAGTGGAGGACCTCACTCCCTGGCTTGGCGAACTTGCCGAGCAAGCCAGCCGCATCGGCGGTTTCGCCAATGCGGACGAGGTAAAGCGCCCGGTTGACGAAAGCCGCGACAAATCGAATCGCCGCTCGCGGCTGGCCAGGCTCATCCGCGAGAGCCCCGAGCTGCGTGCCGATTACGAGGCGCTGGCGCGCCAGGCCGGTTCGGTCATGCCGAAAGGGAGGAATTTTCAGTAGAGGCGAAGAAGAGCCCACTCATCACAGGCTCGCGCAGGATTTTTCAAAAGCGACCGTCCTTCCAACAACGCCCGACATGCGCCTGCGCGGGATTGGCCCCCAGAAGCGGCATGCCCTTGGCTCAGGGCAGCTGCGGCTGGGTAGGATCGTCGTCGAGGACGCGCGCCTCCGACGGCAGCAGGACGGGGATGCCGTCGCGGATCGGATAGGCCAGCCGTGCCTCGCGCGAGACGAGTTCGTCGCGTTCGGCGTCGTGGACGAGCGCTCCCTTGGTCAGCGGGCAGACGAGCAGCTCTAGCATCTTCACGTCGATGGACTGTCTTTCCCCGCGTGCCGGCATGGCTTCTCCCTATCTCGCGGCGGCCGCCACGATTCGGCCTTCGGAGCGGCCCGTCGCCGGATCGCGATCAACCCGCGCGCTCAGGCCCGAAGGGCGGCCCGGCCAACCCTATTGCAGAACGGACCCGAAATCGTCGCGATCCCGCGCCAGCGCCATCTCCGTGATGGCGATCAGGGTTTCTGCCCGCGTCTTCAGGTCCGCGGCCTCCAACAGCGCCTGCTTCTCGGCGGCGCCGTAGGGCGCCATCATCGACAACGCGTTGACCAGCATGGCGTTGGCCGCACGGCTGACGCTTTCCCAGTCGGCCTGCAGGTCGTTGGCCTCGAGATAGGCGCGGAAGGCCTTCAGCAGTGCCGGCCGATCGACATCGGCGCTGCCGAGCTCTTCATCGAGGTCGCCGAGGAAAGGCATGATCCTGGCCTGCCGGAACGGAGATTTAACCGGGAGTTCCTCGGCGACGCGGAAACGGCATACGCCCTGGAGGGCGATCAGGTAGCGGCCGTCGCCGCTCTCGGCGAGCGAGATGATGCGACCGAGGCAGCCGACGGCGCAGAGTTCCGGCTCGCCATCGGCTCGCGTCGCGCCGTCGAGGCTGGGCTGGATCATGCCGATGAGGCGCGAGCCGCCGATCGTCTCGTCGACCATCTGGAGATAGCGCGGTTCGAAAACGTTGAGCGGCATGCGGCCGCCCGGCAGAAGCAGCGCGGCCGAAAGCGGAAACACCGCCACCGTCGCGGGCAGATCCTCGGCCACCCGGTAATGTGCGTTTCCTGCCTGCAACGCGATCCTCGTTCTCTCCCCTGCAGATGTGGGTCAGGTCATCCGTTCCGCAAGGGCCATGGCGCTTCGGAAGACATCTGTCCCAGACCAATTCTAGACCGGGACTGATCCTGGCCGAAATCCTAGACTTCTCCACATTCAGCGAATTGTGGTCGCTCGCAACGGGCTAGGAAGCGATACACGCGGCTGAACGCATACGGGCCACATTCCACTTCTTAATGACGACGAAAACCCACCAAAAGCTCTGACTCGGGAAAAGGTCTGTCTCAGCTGTCGGTCACGATCTTGACCTTGGTGCCGGGCGAAAGAGTGGCTCCTGGGCCGAGCGCGTTGAGCACCTGAAACAGTTCGAGCTTGCGGTCGACGCCGGTCATGCGCGCGGCGAGCGAGGCTACCGTGTCGCCCGGGCCCACGGTGACGACGCGGATGCGCAGCGGCTTCAGCGCGGCGCGCTCCGCCGGCGTCAGCGTCTTGAAGCTGCCGCTTACCGAGCGCGCGACCGCCTCGATGGAGGGATTGCCGACCGGCGCGGCAGTCAGCAGGCGATAGACCTGCGGGCCCGAGCGGACGACGGCAATGTCGAACTGCCAGCCTTCGGCGCGCGCACGCGCGATGGCGGCGTCGTTACCGTTGATGGTCACGGCGCGGACGCTGGCGTCATCGAGGCCCGCGACCCAGCCGCTGCGCACATAGTCGGTCAAGGGCATCGCCTTGTCGATCTGCACGCCGTCGAAGCGGATCGCCATGTTGCCGGGCCCGGCCGCGGTCACCGCCGCCGCCGTGTTGTCGATGACGAAGCCGGCGGGCACCGAAAAGGCGATGCCCAGGCCGGGGTGCAGGAATGTGTTGCCGCGGACATAGCCTTCCTCGGG
>JAEUMA010000296.1 GCA_016793565.1 Rhizobiaceae bacterium | reverse complement strand
ATCCGGAACTCCGATACATGGCCGACCGGCGCTGCTATCAGATCTTCCAGCCGGACGCGATGTGGAGCGGCGGCATCGGCCAAGTCATGCAGGTCGGCGCCCATTGCAGGTCGATCGGACTGGGGTTCAGCCCGCATAGCTGGAGCAACGGACTGGGCTTCCTGATCAACGCGCACATCATGGCAGCCAGCGGCTTTGCCAAGGAATACCCGTTCGAATATCCCTACTGTCCGCCGGGCTGGACGCTGGAGGCGCGCGACGCGCTTCTCGCCCGTCCTTCGGTACACAGCGATGGATGGTTCGACATGCCTCAGGAGCCCGGACTCGGCATCGAGATCGACAGGAAGGCGCTCGAACGGCAAGGCGTCTGCTTCTTCCGCGCGACCCGCAAGGAGCGGCACTGGATGCCGCAAGCGCTGGCCGGCACCGCGGTTCGGCGCGAGGTCAGCCGCAACGCGTCATGAGCCAGGCTGCCAACAGAGAGAACAAATCATCGGCCACCCAGCGATTCTTGTTCCCGAGGCTGGAGACCCGGCCCGCAAGCCACCTTGAGGAGCGCGCCGATGGTCGCCGAGACCTTTGACTTCGTGATCGTCGGGGCCGGGTCGGCGGGCTGCGTGCTCGCCAACCGCCTGACCGAGGACGGTCGCTTCTCCGTACTGGTGATCGAGGCCGGCGGCAGCGACAGGCGGCCCTGGATCCAGATCCCGATCGGCTACGCCAAGACGTTCTACGACGCATCGGTGAACTGGAAGTACGATGCGGAGAAGGACGCCGGGGTGGCGGGACGCGCCCTTTACTGGCCGCGCGGCAAGGTGATCGGCGGATCGAGTTCCATCAACGCCATGGTCTACATCCGCGGTCAGCGGGAAGACTATGACGGCTGGGCCGCGCGTGGCCTCCAGGGCTGGTCCTATGACGATGTCCTGCCCTACTTCCGCAAGTCGGAGGACAACAGCCGCGGCGCCGACGCCTATCACGGCGCCGGCGGCGGGCTGGCGGTGTCCGATATCGGCCGCGACTGCCATCCGGTGATCGAGCACTTCTTCGCCGCCGCCAGGGAACTCGGCCTGCCGCTGAACAACGACTTCAACGGCGCGGTCCAGGAGGGCGTGGGGCGCTACCAGTTCAACATCCGCGACGGTGTACGCTCGAGCGCTTCGAACGCGTTCCTGCGGTCGGCCATGCGCCGCCCGAACTTGACCGTGATCTCCGAGGCCTTGGTGACGGCGCTGACCTTCGATGGCCTGCGCGCCACCGGCGTCACCTTCCGCCGTCAGGGCAATCTCCGCACGGTCACGGCACGACGCGAGGTCATCCTTGCCGCCGGCGCGGTCAACACGCCCCAGCTCATGATGCTCTCCGGGCTCGGCCCCGCCGGCCACATCGCCGACCATGGCATACCGGTACGCGCCGACTTGCCGGAGGTCGGCCGGAACCTGCGCGATCACCTCTACTGTCCCTACTTCTACAGGGTGCGGGAGCGCACCTTGAACGACAGCCTGACGTCGTGGCCCTGGCTGGCGCGCGAGAGCGTGCGCTATGCGCTTTCGCGCCGGGGAGCTCTGGCGACCAGCGTCAACCACGCCGGCGCCTTCCTGCGCACACGCCCCGGGCTCGACCGGCCCAACATGCAATTCTACTTCATGCCGATGAGTATCGAGAGCAAGAAGGGCGGAACGAAGATCGGCTTCCACGATTTCTCGGGCGTCACAATTTCGGCCAGTCCGTGCCGGCCGACCAGCAGCGGCAACCTGAGCTTGCGCGGCGCCGATCCGGCGCTGGCGCCACGCATCGTGCCCAACTACCTCTCCACCGACGAGGATGTCGCCGATATGCTGTCCGGCGTGCGCTTCATCCGGCAGCTGGCAGCGAGCAAAACCCTGTCCGCTCTGATCGAAACCGAGGTCGAGCCGGGCGCCCCCGTCACTTCGGAGGCGGATCTGATCGCCGACTTCAGGGCCCGGTCGAACACCACTTTCCACCCCGTCGGCACGTGCCGCATGGGGCTCGGCCCCACCGACTCGGTTGTCGACCGGCGGCTGAGGGTGCACGGCGTCGATCGGCTGCGCATCGTCGACGCGTCGGTGTTTCCGGACATGATCTCTGGCAACACGAACGCCACCTGTATTATGATCGCCGAGAAGGCAGCTGTGGAGATTCTCGCGGCGACGTAACCGCTGCGCCGGCCTGAATCCAATGTGCCGCGTCGCGGTTTCACGGGCGGTCGGTGTTTTGCGCGGTTCAGCTTCCGAGGGCGGGTATGTCGAAGAAGCGCGTGACGCTCAAGTTTCTCTCCGAGCGGACCGGATTCGACGTCTCGACCATTTCCCGCGTGCTCCGCAATGACGCCGCGGTTTCGATACGGCCCGAGAACATGGAGTTGATCAAGCGCATCGCGCGCGAGTTCAACTATGTACCGGACACAGCGGCACGAAGCCTGCGTTCGTCACGCAGCTACTCCATCGGCACCGTGCTGCCTTCGCTTCAGAACCAGATCCACGCCCAGATCGTGGAAGGCGCTTCCCGCGTCTGCCGGGAACGAGGCTATTCGCTGGTCATCGCCCATTTGGCCAACGAGATATCGCCACAACAGGTAGTAGGCGACCTCATCAATCACAACCGCATCGAAGGGCTGATGTCCCTCACCTTCCGACCGGAACTGCGGGAAATGGTCAATTCGGGGGACCACGAGATCCCGGTCATGGCGGTCAACTGGCGGGCGAGCGGTTTTCGCAACTACGTCGCGCTGGACGAACGTCCCGGCGCACGGATGGCAACCGAACATCTGCTCGATCTCGGTCACCGGCGCATTGCCCATCTCTCCGGCGACCGCCGCCGCTTCAACGCGGCCGAGCGCTTCGCCGGCTACCAGGATGCGCTCGACGCCCGCGGCATCGCGGTCGATCCCGCGCTGATCGAGGTCGCCGGCTACGGCTACGAGGAAGGCTTCCGCGCGATGAGCGCTCTAGTCGCGCGCAGCCCCGGCGCCTTCACCGCCGTTTTCGCTGTCAGCCTGCTGACCGCCGCCGGGGCGATCGCGGTGATGAATCGGCACGGCATCCGCGTACCCGAGGATGTCTCCGTGGTCGGTTTCAACGACGGCATGCTCGCCGAGGTCACCAACCCTACGATCACCACGGTCGCCTATCCGCTCGACCAGGTCGGCGCGTCGGCGGCGGAAGGCATGATCTCGCTGCTGGAAGGCCGTCTGGAGACATATCAGGACGTGATCGGCGCCCCCAAACTGATGCGGCGCAGCAGCACGGCCGAGCCGGCTCGTCCCCGCGCGATCCGGACCGGCTCCAGGCAGCAGATATCCAAGAACACGGCATCCTGACGCCGCGGAATCGGATAAGTCTTCGCGTCGGTGTAACATTTGCCTGGGCTCCGCCGAAGTAGCGAGGATCCGGTTTGAGCGGCCGCGACGACGTTGAACTCGCCGACCTGCTGCGCGCCGCCATGTCGGGCAACGACAGGGCCTATGCCGAATTCCTCGGCAAGGCCGCCGTTATGGTGCGTGGTTTCGCGCGGCGGCGCGTCCACGCCGGCTTGGATGCAGAGGATATCGTGCAGGAAACGCTGCTCGCCATTCACATCAAGCGGCACACCTGGCGCCAGGACGCGCCGGTGACGCCCTGGATCATCGCCATCGCAAGACACAAGCTGATCGACGCATTTCGACGTCGCGGCCATCGCGTCGACGTCGACATCGACGCCGTCGCGGAAACCCTGCCGCAGCCCGAGGCGGAGGCGGCCAGCGAACGCGACGTCGGCCGCGCTCTGGCGGCCCTCCCCGACGGCCAGCGCAACGTCGTCTCGTCGATCTCGGTCGACGGCATGTCGATCCGCGAGACGGCAGCACGGCTTGGCATGAGCGAGGGGGCGGTACGCGTGGCCCTGCACCGTGGCCTTTCGGCCATCGCGCGCACCTTCGGACGGAGCTGATATGGAAACCGGCGACCTCATCCGCGCGCTGCAGGCCGACGCCGGACGGCGGCGCGCGCTTTCGCTGGACGGCATCTGGCTGCTGGCACTCGCCGTGGCGGCGGCGGCCGCGGCGATTTCCTTCTTCGTGCTGCTCTCGCCGCGCGAGGACCTTTCAACAGCGATCGGAAGCGTGCGTTTCCTTGCGAAGTTCGTCTATGCCGGGCTCCTGCTCGCAACAGCATGGATTGCGGTGCGCATATTGTCGCGACCGGAAGGTTCGCTGCGCCAGGTGCTGCCGCTGCTGGCCGCCGCGCCGGTCCTGCTGCTGGCGGCGGCGGTCCTGGAACTGGCGGTGCTGCCTCAGGCGGATTGGGGCGCGCGCTGGATCGGCCGCAACGCCCGATGGTGCATGTTGTGTATCCCGCTGATCGGCCTGGCGCCGCTCGGGCTCCTGCTGCTGGCGCTGCGCGAAGGCGCTCCGTCGCGGTCCGGCCAGGCGGGAGCAGTGGCGGGGCTCGTCGCCGGGGGGCTTGGCGCCCTTTTCTATGCCGTGCACTGCCCCGACGATTCCCCGCTCTTTGTCGCCACCTGGTACACGATCGCGGTCGCAGTCATGGCGCTGATCGGGGCGCTCGGCGGCCGCATTATCGCGCGCTGGTAGGCTACTTCCTCGAAGCGGAAGCATGTGGCCGCGAATTGGCCGAGCCGCGAATGCGCCTCACGTGATCCTCGATGCAAGCCCGGATCACTTCGTTTCTGAGCCGGGCCGAACGGTCGCCAGGGCCTGAAACTTGCTCGAAATGCCGAAGGTTTCGGCGATCGATACCGACGCGACGAGGCCGAAGAGATCGCTGGCGACCTCGTCGGTGACGGAGGCGGCGGGCGGCGGAAAGAAATCCGCATGCCTTTGATTTTGATCGCGCCGGCGTATCGCATGAGCGGATCGTCAGGCCGAAGCAAAAGGCCCGGCTCGCGCCGGGCCAGTTCCACACAGTAGGGCCGAGGATTGTTACGCGGCTTCTCGTTGTTCGACGAGCGCCTGCGCAACGCTTGCGGCCCAACCGTAGGATTTGACGGCCGCTACGAACGTGGCGACCGCCGGCGAAAAGCGGCGGCCGGCGACCGTCACCAGGCAGACCTTGCGCGACACCTCCGGCTCGGCGACCGGCCGTACCTGGAGCCCGGGAATGACCGCGCTGTACTCGGGGATGAAGCAGATGCCGAGGCCCCCGGCGACGAGGTTCTGAATCCAGTCCTCGCGCTCGCTGGAATAGGAGTCGTAGGTGGTGACACCCCTCTCGTCGCACAGCTTGGACAGGTAGTCCCAGTACTCGCAGTTCACGCGCTTCAGGTAGACTTCGCCGTCGATCGCCGCGATCGGGACGGCATCGTATTGCCCTAGGCGATGGCCGGCCGGAAAGGCCAGCATGAAGCGCTCGCGAAACAGAGGCGTCACGTCGAAACGCTCGGGAAAGCTGTCGCTGCTCGACATGATGGCCACGTCGATGTCGCCGGCTTCGAGCAAGCCGGACAGGCGGTTGGGCACGCCTTCCACCAACTCCAGCCTTATGCCCCTGTGGCGCATGTTGAAGTCGCTCAGCAGTCCGGTGAATCGGCGCGGGCCGATCGTGCACATCACGCCGACTTTCAGGTGGGCGTTGTCCAGGCAGAGGAAGCGCGAAGCCTCCCGCCGCACGCCGGTCAGTTCGTCGAGAACCTGCTGGAAACGGGGCCGTAACAGCGCTCCAAGGTCGGTGATGTGTGTCAGGCTGCGCTCGCGGCGGAACAGCGGGCCTCCGACCTCATCCTCCAACTGCTGGATCGCGCGCGAGAGCGCCGGCTGCGTGACGTGGCAGTTTTCAGCCGCGCGCGTGAAGTTGCGGGTCTCGCATACCGCGAGGAAGTAGCGGATGTGGTGGATGTCCATGCCCGTTCCCCTTCAGAAACAGAAAGCGCTTTTATGGTGCACACGACCCCGCGTTCGCGGCGGAGCGCCGGACCATGCCATCCGCCTATCGAAATCATAGGTGAGCGGCATTTCGATCCTGCATCCGTGTCAAGCAATGTTCGCTAGGGGAGACCGAACGTTACATCGCGACGGACAAAATCACGATGAACGCATCCGCCATTGCCGAATGGCTTGGCGAAAGGCCGCCGCCCCCGCGCTCATTCGATACACGCAAACGCCACCTTTGAAGTCCTGTGCCGACCGCGCTTGTCCCACGGCCGGAGGGCTTTCCGGTGCCGCGCTGGGTCTTCCGCATGTCCGACCCCGGTGCATCCGCATAGATGCGCGCAATACCTCTCCCTATCGAAACGATGCTCCTACGGCATTTCAGCTATGTGCCGCGAACGGCGATTGTCTCCTCGGACGGGCCGGTGGCCGGCCTGACCCGGAACCTCAAGAGGAGACTCAAACGATGATCAACACCCGTTCTCTCATCGGCTCGGCGCTGGCCGCGGCTACCACTCTGGCCGCTTCGTCGGCCTTCGCCGGCCCCGCCGCCCAGCCCGAGTTCTCGTTCGAGAAGTGCTACGGCGTCGTTAAGGCGGGCCAGAACGACTGCCAGACGGCTTCGCATTCCTGCGCCGGCACCTCCACCGCCGACAATCAGGGCGATTCCTGGATCTACGTGCCGGCCGGCACCTGCGCCAAGATCTCCGGCGGCAGCAACGAACCCAAGGCCTGATCGCCCCGGCGGCAAGGAGCAACGACCGATGCCCGTCACTTTTCCGAAAATGCCCATCCCACGAGCGGCGGGTATCGGTCTGCGTTCGCCCCATATCGCCGAGATGCTGATCCGCCGCCCTTCCGCCGGCTGGCTGGAGGTTCATGCGGAAAACTACATGGGCGACGCCCCCGCCGTGGCCGCGCTGGAAACGCTACGTTGCCACTACCCGCTCTCGGTGCACGGCGTCGGTCTTTCGATAGGCAGTGCCGCCGGCATCGATCCCGCTCACCTCGAGCGGCTGCGCCAGGTGTGCCTACGCTTCCAGCCGGACCTGGTTTCGGAGCACCTTGCCTGGAGCGTGGCCGACGGGGCCTACCTCAACGACCTGCTGCCGCTACGCTACGACGAAGCAGCGCTCGCCATCGTCTCGGCCAATGTCGACCGTGTGCAGGACGCGCTGAAGCGCCCGATCCTGATCGAGAAC
>JAEUMA010000278.1 GCA_016793565.1 Rhizobiaceae bacterium | reverse complement strand
CCTGACGCTGCCGCCGGTGCGCAAGGGCACGCTGCTGGATCTGCCGGCCACGCTGGAAGCGCTGCAACTGCCCTGGCCGCTGGCGATGCTGATCGTGGTTGCGGCCGTCGGCCTGATCGCCCTGGTGGTTGGCTGGGCCTTCTGCCGCCTGCGCGGCATCGCCCTGCCGATGGCGACGTTCGCCATGCTGGTGATCACCTTCGTCATTGCCTCCAACTGGCAGTCCGTGACAGGCGGCCGCCAGGCGCTGGTGGGCCTGCCGCGCTTCACGACGCTGTGGATAGCATTCGGCGGCGCGGCGCTGGCGATCGTGGTAGCTGCCCTATACGGCATGACGCGCCACTCGCTGATGCTGCGCTGTTCGCGCGAGAGTGAAGTCGCGGCTTCCGCGACCGGGATCGACATCGAGCGGGAACGTTTGATCGCCTTCGTGCTCAGCGCCATGGTGGTTGCCGTCGGCGGCATGCTGTTCAGCCACTTCATCGGCACCATCACCGCCAACACTTTCTACCTCGACCTCACCTTCGTCACGCTGACCATGCTGGTGGCGGGCGGCATGCGCAGCCTGACAGGCGCCTGCGTTGGCGTGGCGTTCATATCGGTGATCCAGGAAGTTTTCCGCTCGATTGAGAAGGGCGTCACCTTCGGCGGGCTGGAGTTTTCGGCCCCGCCCGGCCTGCAGGAGATCGCGCTGGCCGCGATCCTGCTCGCCATCCTGGTCATGCGTCCGTCCGGACTGCTCGGCGACGCCGAGATCGGCCTGCCGGCTTCACGATCCGCCGGCTCGCCGGCCAAGCAATAGGGATAGGCTTATGTTCGTAGCCTGCATCGACATCGGCGGAACCTTCACAGACCTCCTCCTGTACCGCGAGGGAGCCGATCTGGAGATCCACAAGTCGCCGACCACGCCCGGAATGTTCGAGCGCGGCTTCATCGACGTGCTGGACGTTGCCGCGAAGTCGCACAACATGGAACTTGGCCAGTTCCTGGCCAAGACCGACATGATCGTGCACGGCACGACCGTCTCGACCAACGCGCTCGTGGAGGGCAAGGTCGCGCCGACGGGTCTGATCTGCAATGCCGGACACCCCGACATCCTGACGCTGCGCGAATCGCCGCGCAAGCGTGCCTTCAACATCAAGATCGACTATCCGCCGCCCTACATCCACCGCAACCGCACTTGCGAGGTGCGCGGCCGCATCGATTCCATGGGCAACGAGATCGAGCCGCTATCGGAGGAGGATGTGCGCGCCGCCGCCCGCCATTTCAAGGCGTGCAAGGTGGAGGCTGTCGCCGTCTGCCTGTTGTGGTCGATCGTGCAGCCCTCGCACGAGCGCCGCATCCGCGAGATCCTGGCGGAGGAACTGCCCGGCGTGCCGGTGACGCTCAGCCACGAGCTCAACCCGATCCCGCGCGAGTATCGCCGTACCATCTCGGCGGCCATCAACGCCTCGCTCTATCCGATCGTTTCGGAGTATGTCGGCAAGCTCACCGCCGCGCTGAAGGATGCTGGCTATGACGGCGAGCTGCTGATCGCCAATTGCGTCGGCGGCATGATGCCGCCGGAGGCGATCGTCGAGCGGCCGATTTACAGCGTCATGTCAGGCCCGACGCTTGCGCCGATCGCGGCGATCAACCTGACGACCGCCGAAAACGTGATCGTGGTGGACATGGGCGGCACCACCTTCGACGTCTCCGCTTTGCGCAACCGCCACCTCGTCGTGACGCCTGAGGCCACGTTCGGCATGGAGATGCTCGGCATCCCCAAGATCGATGTACGCTCGGTGGGCGCCGGCGGCGGCTCGATCGCTTGGGTGGATTCGGGCGGTCTGCTGCGCGTCGGCCCGCATAGTGCCAGCGCCATGCCCGGTCCCGCCTGCTACGGCCGCGGCGGCACGGAGCCGACCGTGACCGACGCGAACGTGGTGCTGGGCATCATCGATCCGGACTATTTCCTCGGCGGCCGCATAAAGCTCGACCGCGCCAAGGCTGAGGCGGCCATCGGCAAGATCGCCAAGCAGCTCAAAGTCAGTCTGGTCGAGGCAGCTTACGCGATCTACTCGACCACCAACCACAATATGATCGGCGCCATCGAGGACATCACCGTCAACGAGGGCATCGATCCGCGCGACAGCTATGTGGTCAGCGGCGGCGGCGCGACCGCCTGCCATATCGGCGACATGGCGCGCATCCTGGGCATCAAGAGCCTGATGGTGCCGCGCTTCGCCGCGGGCCTCAGTGCCTATGGCGGCCTGATCTCCGACGTCCGCTGGGAGGAAACCGGCACGCTCAACACCACCGACAAGGATTTCGACCTCGCCGGCGTCAACCGTCTGCTGGCGGCGCTGCAGAAGCGCGGCACCGCCTTCCTGAAGCGGTCGGGCATCAAGCCTCAGTCGCAACGCTTCGAGTTCGCCTTTCAGGGCCGCTATCTCTATCAGTCCTGGGATATCGAGGTGCCGTTCGCCATGACGGGCGGCAAGCTCGCAAAGGGCGATCTCGCGCTGCTTGCCAAGGCCTTCCACGACCAGCACGAGCGCATCTACACTATCAAGGACGAGGCCGACACGGTCGAGTTCACGACATGGAAGGTGCGGGCGATCGGCGACAATGGCGGCGGCGAGCGCGCCGGCCAGACACTTTCGCGGCAGAAGGGCAAGATCCAGCCCAAGACCTCGCGCAAGGTCTATCTAGGCAAGGGTTTTCGTGACGTTCCGGTATACGATACGGAGGTCTTCGGAGCGGGCGCCAAGCTCGCCGGACCGGCCGTGCTGGAATTGCCGACCACCACGATCCTGCTGCTGGAAAAGCAGGAGGTCGCCGTCGATGAGCGTGGCAATTTCTTGATCGAGCTGAAGGGCTGATCCGGAGCGTGGGCGACGTCATCGTCAGGCTTGCCCGGCGATGACTTCGCGTTCCGCTATCCGCGCAGTTCGCGCCTCAGGATCTTGCCGACGGGGCTTTTTGGCAGTTCGGCGCGGAACTCGACGAATTTCGGCCGCTTATACCCGGTCAGGTTCTCGCGGCAGTAGGCGCGCACCGCGTCTTCGTTCAGGTTGGGGTCGCTGCGCACGATGAACAGCTTGGGCACTTCACCCGAATGTTCGTCCGCAACGCCCACCGCCGCCACTTCGAGCACGCCGGGCATCTTGGCGACCACGTCCTCCAATTCGTTGGGATAGACGTTGAAGCCGGACACCAAGATCATATCCTTCTTCCGGTCGACGATCTTGACGAAACCCTTTTCGCTCATGAAGCCGATGTCGCCGGACCGGAAGAAGCCGTCGGGGGTCATCACCTTGTCTGTCTCGTCGGGCCGCTGCCAGTATCCCGCCATCACCTGCGGCCCCCGGATGCAGATCTCGCCGACCTCGCCGAGTGGGAGGTCGCGATTGTCGTCGTCGCGGATGGCGATCTCGGTCGACGGCAGCGGCAGGCCGATCGTGCCGGTGAATTCCGGGAAACTCGTGACGTTGCCGGTCACCACCGGCGATGTCTCGGAAAGACCGTAGCCCTCGGTGATGTGGCTGCCGGTCACTTCCTGCCAGCGCCGCGCTACCGCCTCCTGTACTGCCATGCCACCGCCGAGCGTAAGCGTAAGCTGACGGAAGTCCAATTGCCGGAAATCCGCATTGTTCAGGAGCGCGTTGAACAGCGTGTTGAGGCCTGGAAAGACGTGGAAGGGATGCTTGCGCATCTCCTTCACCAGATTGGGTATGTCGCGCGGATTGGGGATCATGACGTTTTCCGCGCCCTGCTGCATGCCCATCACCGCATTCACCGTCAGCGCGAAGATGTGGTAGAGCGGCAAGGCGCAGATATAGACCTGATGCGCCGGCTTCGGCTTCACAGTGAAGGCCTCGTCAACCCACAGCGCGTTCTGGGCGACGTTGGACATGATGTTGCGATGGAGCAGCATCGCGCCCTTGGCGACGCCCGTCGTTCCCCCGGTGTATTGCAGGAAGGCGAGATCGTCCGGCGCGATCCTGGGCGGCAGGAAGGTCTTGGCCGCGCCTTGCTTGAGCGCGGCGCTGAACCGGACGTGGCCGGGCAGCGACCACGCCGGGACCATCTTTTTGACCCGCCGGACCACGAAATTCACCAGCATGCCGCGCATGCCCATCATGTCGCCCATCGCCGCGACGATGACCTCGCGGACTGAAGTGTTGCGCACCACCTGCTGCAAGGTGGAAGCGAAGTTCTCCAGGATGACGATTGCCTCCGCGCCGGAATCCTTGAGCTGATGCTCCAGTTCGCGCGGCGTATAGAGCGGGTTGACGTTGACGACCGCGTAGCCGGCCCGCAGCACCGCCATCAGCGCGATCGGATATTGCAGGACGTTGGGCATCATCAGGGCGACACGGGCTCCGGGCGCGAGCCCTCGCGACTGCAGGTATGCCGCGAAGGCAGCTGAGGTCCGCTCCAGTTCCGCGAAGGTCATGGTGCGGTCCATGCAGGTGAAGGCCGGCCTGCCCGCATATTGACGGCAGACAGAGACCAGCAAGTCTCCGAGCGATGCGAACTGCAGCGGCCCGATCTCGGCGGGCATATTGGGCGGATAGGACTTCAGCCAGGCCGGCGGCGCTGCCGGGGCAGATTCGGGCGCCTCAAGCGTTGACGCCTTGGGCAGCCTGGTCTTGGTCTGCTTCAACGCTGCCGGCTTCTTGGTTGTGCCGCCCTCGGCGGAGCCGGAATTGCGGCGAACGGTCGTCGGCTTCCCGGGGGAGAGCTTTTCCGGAGCGGGCTTTTCCTGCCCGGCGCCGGACGGCTTTGCTCGAGGCGCGGCGGATTTGCGGACCTTGGGCGAAGGGGCCGCCGTGGCGTCGCCCGTCGTCGGTTTCTTGGCCACGCGCTCCTCCCTGAACTCGCTCGCCGCATCGGGCCGCGTCGAACACGCCGCGCCGACAACGTAAGTATGGTGATCTGCAAGGGCGTGCAAGCGCGGGTGGCGCCGCAAGCCGACGCCGGCGGAGCGGGTCTTGCGCACTCGTCGCCGCCTATGACCATAGGGCAAGAGGGCGGGGAGTTCCAAAGCCTTGAAAACGGTGCTTATATGCCGCCTCTACCGGCCTGATTGCGGGGCTTGGGAAAAAAACAATAGGGAGTGCGTAATGATACGAAAACTGAGTTTTGCCGCTGTGTTGCTCGCCGCGACCGCGATGACCGGCGTTGCCAACGCCAAGACGCTGATCTACTGCTCGGAAGCTTCGCCGGCCGGTTTCGATCCCTCGCCGTGGAGCGGCGGCAACGATTTCGACGCCTCCTCGCGCACGATCTACTCGCGTCTGGTTGAGTTCGACCACGGCAAGACCACGATTTCGCCCGGCCTCGCCGAAAGCTGGACCGTTTCTGACGACGGCCTTGAGTATACGTTCAAGCTACGTCCCGGCGTGAAGTTTCAGACCACCGACTACTTCACCCCGACTCGCGAACTGAACGCCGAGGACGTCAAGTTCTCCTTCGAGCGCCAGTGGAAGAAGGAAAATCCCTGGTTCGAATACCTGCCCGGCACCGGCTGGGAGTATTTCGCCGGTATGGGCTTCCCGGAGCTTCTCAAGGAAATCGTGGTCGTCGACCCGCTGACGATCAAGTTCGTGCTGAACAAGCCTGAAGTGGCGTTCCTGCCCGATCTAGGCATGGACTTCGCCTCGATCGTCTCCAAGGAGTATGCCGACCAGCTCGAGAAGGCCGGCACCAAGGAACTGTTCACCCAGAAGCCCATCGGCACGGGTCCGTTCCAGTTCGTCGACTACCAGGTCGATTCCGTCATCCGCTACGCCGCATGGGACGGCTACTACGGCGGTCGCCAGAAGATCGACGACCTGATCTTTGCGATCACGCCGGACCCGGCCGTGCGCGCACAGAAGCTGAAGGCCGGCGAGTGCCACATCATGTCCTATCCGGCTCCGGCCGACATCGCCGGCCTGCAGGCGGACACCAACCTCAAGGTCGAGGAGCAGGAAGGCCTGAACATCGGCTACCTGGCCTACAACACCACGCAGCCGCCGTTCGACAAGGTCGAGGTCCGCAAGGCGCTGAACATGGCCGTCAACAAGCAGGCCATCATCGACGCCGTGTACCAGGGCGCCGGCCAGCCGGCGATCAACCCGATCCCGCCGACGATGTGGTCCTACAACACCGCCATCAAGGACGATCCATACGACCCGGAGGCGGCCCAGAAGATGCTGGAAGAAGCCGGCGTCAAGGACCTGTCGATGAAAATCTGGGCGATGCCCGTCAGCCGTCCGTACAACCCGAACGCTCAGCGCGTCGCGGAGATGATCCAGGCCGACTACGCCAAGGTCGGGGTCAAGGCAGAGATCGTCAGCTACGAATGGACGGAGTATCGCGAGCGCGGCAAGGCGAAGGATCGCGATGGCGCCTTCCAACTCGGCTGGACGGGCGACAACGGCGATCCGGACAACTTCCTCTTCCTGCTCGGCTGCGATGCGATCGGCCAGTCCAACTACGCGATCTGGTGCAATGACGACTTCCAGAAGCTGCTTCTGGCAGGCAAGGCGACCACGGACGTCGCCGAGCGCACCAAGATCTACGAACAGGCGCAGGAAGTGTTCAAGCGTGAGGCGCCGTGGCTGACGCTTGCGCATTCCAAGGTCTTCATGCCGATGTCGAAGAACGTCTCCGGCTTCGTGATGGATCCGCTCGGCATCCATCGCTTCGACGGCGTAGACATCGCCGAATAGGCCTGACGGGAAAGGCGGCGCCGGACAAGGCGCCGCCTGCCCGCGGCAACGCCTATGCTGCGTTACATCCTGTACAAGCTGGCGCTGATGGTGCCGACGGTGTTCGGCATATCGCTCGCCGCTTTCGCCTTCGTGCGGCTGCTACCCGGCGATCCCATCCTGGCGATGGCGGGAGAGCGGGGCGTGAGCCCCGAGCGCTATGCCGAACTGATCGAACGATTCGGCTACGACAAACCCTATGTCGTTCAGTACCTGGCTTATATCGGCAACATCCTCACCGGCGATTTCGGCATTTCGATAGCGACGAAACGGCCGGTTCTGGGCGAATTCCAGGCGCTGTTTCCCGCAACGCTCGAACTGGCGACCGTGGCCATGATTCTC
>JAEUMA010000254.1 GCA_016793565.1 Rhizobiaceae bacterium | reverse complement strand
GCGCTGCCAGATGTCGGCCGCCTGGGTCACCTGGCGCGTGACGATCGGGCCGTCGGAGAGCAGCTTCTGGCCGGTCGCAGAATTGTAGAACGCGGCGATGGTGTTGAGGTCTTCCTCGCTGAAGACGCGGGCATAGGCCAGCGCGGCCTCGTGTTCGAGGTCGGCCCGGCGCGGCGCCAGCGCGATCGTCTGTTCGGCGACGGTCTTGTCGATGATCTCGGTGAGGTCGGGATTCTTGCGAATGAGTTCCTCGCGGAGCGCGAAGGCCGCGGCAGGCAGGATCGTGTCGTAGTTGTCGGTCGCCTTGATCGAATTGAGCGCGGCGCGCGCGGCCTTGAGGTGCGACTCGGAAACATCCTGCGCAAACGCCGGCCCCGAAACCGCCAGCACGGCCAGGGCGGCGAGGACGGTCGTTGTGCGGCGCGCGCTACGAAGGGAAATCATGGTGGCTGAAGCTCCTTGAGACTTATGAGACCGGGTACACCGTTTGGATGCCGCCGGCACCGGCGATGACCGCCGCGCTGGCCAGCCCCAGGAACAGGCCGTGTTCTACCACACCCGGAATGGCATGCAGGGCATTCGAGAGCGCTCTTGTATCCGGAATGCGGCCAAAAGATGCATCGAGAATGAGGTGTCCACCGTCGGTGACGAAAGCCTTGTCGCCGGCCATGCGAAGTGCGACGGGGCCGGAAAGGCCAAGCGCGTCGGCGGCCCGGCGCACGGCGATCTCGGTCGCCCGCAGGCCGAACATGTTCACCTCGATCGGCAGCGGAAAGCGGCCGAGCGTCGCAACAACCTTGCTGTCGTCGGCGATCACCACCATGCGCGCCGAAGCCGCCGCCACGATCTTCTCGCGCAGCAGCGCGCCGCCTCCGCCCTTGATGAGGCCGAGGGCAGGGTCGACCTCGTCGGCGCCGTCGATGGTGAGGTCGAGTTCCGGCATCTCCTCCAGCGTCGACAGGCGTACGCCGAGTTCACCGCAGAGCGCTGCCGTGCGTTCGGAAGTAGGCACCCCGACGACATCCAACCCCCTGGCAACCCGCTCGGCGAGCAGCCGCACGAATTCGTTCGCGGTCGAGCCCGTGCCGATGCCGAGGCGCATGCCGGGCTCCACAAAGCCCAGCGCCGCGCGGGCGGCTTCCACCTTCAACGCCTTGGCATCCATCGCAGACAGTCGGCAACCCCAGATGATTTTTCGCGCGGGCTGTAGCACCTTTGCCGGCAGGCGCAAAGACCATGCGGCCGGCGCTTGGCCGGTTGCGCAAGGCTACGCCACAGGATATCGCCGGCCGAACCGCTCCCAATCACCAAAGGCAGAGCCATGACGCGCCCGATCATCGTTTTCGACCTCGACGGCACGCTGATCGATACGGCGCCCGACCTCTTGTCCAGCCTCAACCACAGCCTGGCCTCCGCCAGCCTGCGGCCGGTCGAGAGCAGCGGCTTCCGCCAGCATGTCGGCATGGGCGGCCGCGTCATGATCGAGCGTGCCTTCGCGGCGGCGCAGCGCGAACTGCCGCGCGAAGAGCACGATCGCCTGCTGAATGTGTTCCTCCAGCATTACGGCGCAGGCATTCCGGGTGCCTCGCAGCCCTATCCCGGCGTCGTCGATGCGCTCGCCCGCTTCGCCGACGCCGGTTTCAGGCTGGCCATCTGCACCAACAAGACCGAAGGCTTCTCCCGGCGGCTCATCGAGGCGCTGGGGTTGGACAGCCGCTTCGCCGCAATCTGCGGCTCGGATACATTTGCCTACCGCAAGCCGGACCCGCGCCATCTGTTCGATACGATCTCGGCGGCGAAGGGCGATCGCGAGCGCGCCATGATGGTCGGCGATAGCCGCACCGACATCGACACCGCCAAGGCAGCGGGGATTCCGGTGGTGGCGGTCGACTTCGGCTATACCGACAGGCATGTGCGGGAGTTCGAGCCGTCGGCGATCATCTCGCATTTCGACGAGCTGACGCCCGGGCTTTTCGAGCGTCTTTCCGGGCAGTGAAAACAGCGCCGCGCATGCGCTTGACTTCGACAGGCCGGCCACCTTATATCGCCGCCTGTTCCGGGGCTGAGGCCTCGGCGGGCGCGTAGCTCAGCGGGAGAGCATTCGCTTCACACGCGAAGGGTCACAGGTTCAATCCCTGTCGCGCCCACCATCAACCAGACCCATCCATCTATTGCAGCTACACCGCGAAACCCGTCCCGATGCGGCCTTTGCCGACTCTTGCGTCAGCTTGCGGGTGCCCGTGCAGCGCTGGTCTTGTCCATCGCCGCCTGAAGGCGCGAGTCGCGGTCATAGACGTCGGTGAAATAGGCGACCTTGCCGGAAGCGTCCGGCCAGGCGGTGAAGTAGGCGACGTAGACCGGGATCTTACGCGTGACCTTTTCCGACGAGTGGCCTTCCTTAAGCTTCTCGGCCACGTAGTCGACCGACGTGCCCAGCACGGCGGCGGCCATGCCGCGCGGATTCTGGAGGCGCACGCAGCCATGGCTGAAGGCGCGCGAATCACGGTCGAACAGCGCCTTCTGCGGCGTGTCGTGCATGTAGATCGCGTGCTTGTTGGGGAACAGGATCTTCAGCTCGCCGAGCGCATTCGCCTCGCTCGGAGATTGCCGCACGCCGAACGGAACCTTGGAGCCGTAGGCGCCCCAATTGACCGAAGCCGACGAGATGCGCTTGCCTTGCGCGTCGGTGACCTCGTAGCCGGCGCGGTCGAGGTAGCCCGGGTCGCTGCGCAGGCGCGGCAGCATCTCGTTGACGATGATCGACTGCGGCACGCCCCAATAGGGGTTGTAGTCGACCTGCTCGATCTCGTCGTAGAAGAAGCTTGTCTGGTTGCTGGGCTTGCCGATTACGGCGCGCATCGTCAGCACGTCCTTGTCGCCCTCGATGTAGCTTGCGGTGAAGGCGGGCTGGTTGATGAACACGCGGGGGCTGCCGAGGTCCGAAGGGTGCCAGCGAAGCTGCTCGAGCGCATAGGTGACCTTGGCGATGCGGTCGGCCTTAGAGCTGCCCGCCAGCTCCGCCACCGTGCGCGGGCCGACGACGCCGTCGGGCTTCAGCCCGACTGCCGACTGCGCGTCCTTGATCACCTGAACGAGTTCCGGGACGTAGAGTTCGCTCGTGGAGAACTGGCCGATCGTGGCGATGTCCTGCGCGTTCGCCACCGGATCGAGCTTGCGCCCGATCAGCGTCAAAAGCTTGGGCAGCTCGGGGCTGGTCTGGCCGGGCTTCAGCATCAGCCCCGGGTCGACCACGATGTCGTTCTCGGCGCTCGCCTCCAGCGCCTCCAGTTCGACGCGCAGGGCCTGGTATTCGGGGTTCTGCGGGTGGCGGGATTCCAGGAACGCCTTGACGTCCTGCGTGTGGGCAAGCGTGGTCAGCACACCCGTCAGGTCGACGGGTTTGGGCGGAAAATCGTGGTAGCCGGAGATGCGGTTCGGGTCGATGCGGCCGTCATAGGCATCGCGCACATAGCGCAGTACCCGCGCCGACATCGTCATCTCGAAGCGGACCAGTTCGCTGAGCCGCGCCGGCATGGCGTCCATCGAGAAGCCGGCAGGCGGAACCGCGATCGAATAGTCGGACGGCGAAAGCCCGTAGCTGCCCGCGTCCGCAAGCACGCGCAACGCCTCGGCCGCACGTTCGTTGGGGCCGTAGCCTGTTACCCAGATGAAGTTGCGGTTGTCGCGGTAGTAGGCGACGAGCGCCTTGGCGATATCCTGCTCGGCCGCCAGGTCGAATCCGTCGAGGCCGGCAAGGGCCTCGTCGAAGGATACGCCGCCCATCGTAAGCTCCACGGACGCGGGACGGGGCGCCTCGACCAGTTCGGCGAAGGCGACCTTCGTCATCGGGTCCACGCGATAGTCGTAATAGGCCGGAGCAGAGATTTTGGGCGCGGCCACCGCCGCCTTCTTTTTGGGCTTGGGCGGCGCCGGCGGAAAATCGCTTGGCTGCTGGCGCTTCACGCCGCCGCCGAACAGTATGTCCAGCAGGCCCGCCGCGCTGGCTGGCTGGGCGGCCATCATCGCCGTTGCCACGAGGCAGGCGGCCGCCGACAGAGGTTTCGCGCGAAATGCCATTGGCGGATGCCCTTGCTGATGATCTCGTGCCGGCTGGCCGCGGGAACGGCCCGGTTCGTCCCGACGCCTACAGTCTAACGATTCACCGGAGTTTCGTTAAGCCATGATTAATGCTGGCCGCGACATGCCGGCCGCGCACCGGATCGCGGCTCGCGACCTTGCACGGCCAATAACCATCGCGTGAGCAGATGCGCGTAAAGGTTGACGAGGCTTGGGGTACTCCGTCAAATCGCCTGGGCCAAATTGGGGGTTGAATCGCAATGCTACGTATTATCGGGCTGGCGCTCGCCATGGTGACGGCAGCCGTATCGTTCCAGCCGGCGGCGGCGCAGGACAGGCCAGGCTTCCTGCAGAGCCTGTTCGAGGGCAACCAGAACCGCTCGTCGGCCAAGCACCCCGTCCGCTCCGACAAGTCGCCGATCGCGCGCAAGGTGGTTCGCTACGACGGACCCTACGGCCCCGGCACCATCATCGTGAACACAAGCGAGCGGCGCCTCTATTATACGCTCGGCAACGGCAAGGCGATGCGCTACGGCGTCGGTGTCGGCCGCGATGGCTTTACCTGGGCGGGCACCAATCGCGTCAGCCGCAAGGCCGAGTGGCCGGGATGGACGCCCCCGCCACAGATGATCCGCCGCGAGGCCGCCAAGGGCCGCAAGCTGCCGCCCTACATGGCCGGCGGTCCCGAAAACCCGCTCGGCGCGCGGGCGCTCTATATCGGCTCGACCATGTACCGCATCCACGGCACCAATCAGCCCTGGACCATCGGCCAGGCGATGTCGTCCGGCTGCATCCGCATGGCCAATGACGACGTGGTCCATCTCTACAACCAGGTCAACGTCGGCGACAAAGTCGTCGTCGTGCATTGAAAAACAGTCGTTGACGGCCGGTGTCGCCGGCCGTCAACGGCCTTGACCCCGGCGGCGCGAATGATCAGATCTCGGTCGAAGGATGGGATCTGGCCTGTGTCGAGATGAATGGCGATCTGGAAATTCCGTGGGACACGCCGCGCTTCCGCAACTGGATCGCGGTCGTTCGGGCATGCCATTCGGTGGAACGCGCCTTGCAGGCCGCGCTTCAGCCGCTCGATCTGAAGCCGGCGCAGCTGGACGTCCTGGTCAACCTCTACCGCCACCCCGGCCTTTCCCAGCACGACCTCGCGCGCAAGCTTCTGGTCGGCCGCTCCAACATCACCATGACGCTGCCGCAACTGGAGCAGCGCAAGCTGGTTCTGCGGGAGGCCGACGAACGGGACAAGCGCGTTCTGCGGCTGCGCCTGACGGAGGAGGGGGAGACGCTGTTGAAGCGCGCCATCGCCATCCACACCGAACTGATCGAGAAGGTGATGAGCCAGTCCTCGCCGTCGGAATGCGACCTCATCGGCGAGCGCATGCGCAAGATCGCCGAGGCGCTACGCTGCTAAGCATAGCGGAAGCTGGCAGCCCACCGGTGCCAAAAAAGTTAGCGCCGACTCCAAAGATATGTCATCGTCAAGGCGTATTCACTCCATGGCCACCGGGCGGCGGCGGGCAGAGGAGACGATTGATCCGCATCAAGGCAAGCCGGTCCAAAGGCTGGTTGCCACCTTGCGAAGCCATGCAACGGGCTCGCGGGCTTCTTATCGCAGTTGCAAGCCAGGCCGCATGAAGGCCAAGCGTCTAACGCACAACAGGAGTTATCATGTCTGATCTTATCGCCATCGTGTATCCCTCCGAGGCCAAGGCGGAGGAAGTGCGCACCCGCCTGTTCGAGCTTCAGAAGGAATACCTCATCAAGATCGGCGACGCCGTCGTCGCGACCAAGACCGAAGCCGGCCACGTCAAGCTCAACCAGATGTTCAGCCCGACCGCCGCGGGCGCGGCTTCCGGCAGCTTCTGGGGCCTGCTCATCGGCCTGTTGTTCCTGAACCCGCTGGTCGGCGTGGCGGCAGGCGCCGCGGGCGGCGCCATCGGCGGCGCGCTGACGGACGTCGGCATCGAGGACCCCTTCATGAAGCAGCTCGCCGAGAAGCTGGAGCCCGGTACCGCGGCGCTGTTCGTGATGGTTCTCGAGATGACGTCCGACAAGGTGTTGGCCGCCATCAAGCCGTTTGGGGGCCATGTCCTGAAAACCTCGCTGGACGAGAAAAAGGAGCAGGTGCTGCGCGACGCTCTGGCGGGGGCTGCCCCCGCGGCCCCGTCGGCCTGATACCCTCCAGCCTCCCTCGCGCAGCTGGCCGCTGGGCTGCCGCGCGAGGTCCGCTAAGCTCAAGAAAACGGCAACGGAGAGGAACATCATATGAGCTTCGTCGGTAATCTGTTGCGCCGCCCGGCGGCGTATGTGCTTCTGCTGGTCGGCATCCTGGCGTCCTGTACGGTCGTGGTCGAGCAGCCGCGGCCCGGCCCCGCGCCGCGTCCGCAATGCACCAACCAGCACGCCCCGGTCTGCGGCCAGCGCGGCACGACGCTGCGCACCTTCACCAATGCCTGCCATGCCAGGGCCAACGACTTCGTGGTGGTGGCCAACGGCGAATGCGGGCGCATGACGCACCCGCGCGTCTGTACCCGTGAGGTGATCCCGGTCTGCGCCGAACGCGGCAACCGGCGGCAGACCTTCAGCAACGCCTGCCTGGCGGCTGTCGAAGGCTATCGCGTGGTGCATGGCGGCCGCTGCCGCTAGCATCCCGCGGACCAAAATGCAGGCACCGCCGCCGGCGGTGCCTGCGGTCGCCAAACGGGGACGTCAGGCGACTGCCCGCTTCGGCCGGGTCTGCGGCGCGCCGCCTGCCAGCGACCGCGCCCAGCCGGCCGCGGCAACGGAGCCGCCGATGGCGAGAACCCACCAGGCCGGGCGTATCGAGAACGCAAAGTGCAGATTGGCCGCGAGCACGCGCGCTGGAGGGATTCCGGTCGCGAGCGCGTACCAGGCATATTCGATCGCAACCGTCGCCAGCGCGGCGGCGATGGCCACGCCGAGTAGAACGAGCGGCGACTGCAGCGGCAAGCCTCGCCGCTCGGCGATGCGATATCCCATCAGCAGAGCGAAGAGCCCGGCCATCAGCGTGGCCTCGTAGACGTCCGCCTTCGTCTGCATGAAGAAGTGCAGGACCGCCA
This sequence comes from Rhizobiaceae bacterium, assembly GCA_016793565.1. GTDB lineage: Bacteria > Pseudomonadota > Alphaproteobacteria > Rhizobiales > Rhizobiaceae > JAEUMA01. The sequence goes on along the minus strand of JAEUMA010000254.1, from coordinate 4,612 downwards.
GCACACCGATGGCGTAGACGATCTTGTGCAGCCGGTTCCAGCTTCGGCCGAGCCGCCGGATCGCGGCGTCCGTCGACGTCGCCCCTAGCACGCCGAGGCCGAGCAGCGCGACGAAGCCGATCGTCAGATAGATACGCAGCGCGATCTCGCTGGCGATCATGGCGATCATCCATTTCTGGTCGAGCGCGTAGAGCAGGAGATGCGCCAGCGCATAAAACAGCGCCGACAGGCCGATCATGCGGCGCACCGCTATGAGCCCGTTCCAGCGCAGGATTTTTCGCACCGGCGTGACGGCGAGCGACAGCAGCAGGAACCGGATCGCCCACAATCCGGTCTGGTGGATCGCCTCCGTCACCGGCCGCGGCCCAAGGCCGCCGGAAAACCAGCGGATCGCCAAATAGGCCGCCGGCAGCCACAGCAGCGCGAAGGTCGCGGCCTTGAGCGGGGAGAAGTTGCCGGCGCGGTTGGTCCAGGGCAGCATTTTCAGGGTCCTTCGACGTCTCCCTGATACGATCGCAAAGGCTATCTGTTACGCGATTTCCGGATCACGTTGCAGTGAGCGCGGCGACGCTGCCTTCGACGGGCAACAAAAAACCCCGGCATCGCTGCCGGGGTCTTGTCACTTGGCGCGTGCGGCTGCGTCAGACCGAGTAGTACATGTCGAACTCGACCGGGTGCGGCGTCATCTCGAAGCGCATCACCTCGGCCATCTTCAGCTCGATATAGGCGTCGATCTGGTCGTCGTCGAAGACGCCGCCGGCCTTCAGGAAGCCGCGGTCCTTGTCGAGGCTCTGCAAGGCTTCGCGCAACGAGCCGCAGACGGTCGGGATCTTCTTCAGTTCCTTCGGCGGCAGATCGTACAAATCCTTGTCCATCGGCTGGCCGGGGTGGATCTTGTTCTTGATGCCGTCGAGGCCGGCCATCAGCAGCGCGGAGAAGCCGAGATAGGGGTTCGCACCCGGATCGGGGAAACGGACCTCGACGCGCTTGGACTTGGGCGACGAGCCGAACGGGATGCGGCAGGAAGCGGAGCGGTTGCGGGCCGAATAGGCGAGCAGAACCGGCGCTTCATAGCCGGGCACCAGGCGCTTGTAGGAGTTGGTCAGCGGGTTGGTGAAGGCGTTGACCGCCTTGGCATGCTTGATCACGCCGCCGATGAAATAGAGGCAGTTCTCCGACAGGCCGGCATATTCGTTGCCGGCGAAGGTGGGCTTGCCGCCTCGCCAGATCGACATGTGCACGTGCATGCCCGAGCCGTTGTCGCCGAAGATCGGCTTCGGCATGAAGGTCGCGGTCTTGCCGTAGGCATTGGCGACCTGGTGCACGACATACTTGTAGAGCTGCATCTTGTCGGCGTTGCGCACCAGCGTATCGAACTTCAGGCCGAGCTCGTGCTGGGCCGCGGCCACTTCGTGGTGATGCTTCTCGGTGCGCACGCCCATCTGGGTGAGCACGGTGAGCATTTCGGAGCGCATGTCCTGGCAGGAATCGATCGGCGGACCCGGGAAGTAGCCGCCCTTGACGCGGGGACGGTGGCCGAGATTGCCGGTTTCGTAGTCGGTGTCGTCGTTGGACGGCAGTTCGGTCGAGTCGAGCTTGAAGCCGGTGTTGTACGGGTCGGCCTTGTACTTGACATCGTCGAACACGAAGAACTCGGCCTCGGGGCCGACATAGATCGTGTCGCCCACGCCTTCCGACTTCATATAGGCTTCGGCCTTCTTGGCTATGCCGCGCGGGTCGCGGTTGTAGGCCTCGCCGGAGACCGGGTCGAGGATGTCGCACAGGACGACCATGGTCGACTGCGCGAAGAACGGGTCCATATGGACCGTTTCGGTGTCCGGCATCAGCACCATGTCGGACTCGTTGATGGCCTTCCAGCCGCCGATCGACGAGCCGTCGAACATGACGCCGTCGGCGAACATGTCCTCGTCGACCTCGACGACATCCATCGTCACATGCTGAAGCTTGCCCTTCGGATCAGTGAAGCGCAGATCGACGAACTTCACTTCGTTGTCCTTGATCTGCTTCATGATGTCTTTGGCTGTCGTCATTTCCATTTCCCTTGGTTTGACGGTGTTAGTTGGCCCGGTTCCGCCCGTCAGATGGCGTCGATACCGGTTTCGCCAGTGCGAATCCGCACCACTTCCTCTATGTTGGAAACGAAGATTTTGCCATCGCCGATGCGCCCGGTCTGCGCGGCTTTCCGGATCGCGTCGATCGCGCCCTCCACCGCCTCGTCGCCCAGCACGACCTCGATCTTCACCTTGGGGAGGAAGTCGACGACGTATTCGGCACCGCGATAGAGCTCGGTATGGCCCTTCTGCCGGCCGAAGCCCTTGGCCTCGGTCACGGTAATGCCCTGCAATCCGGCTTCCTGGAGAGCCTCCTTCACCTCGTCGAGCTTGAATGGTTTGATGATCGCTTCGATCTTCTTCATTGGATGTGTGGCCCCTGCTGGCGAAAAAATGTCGGTCTCACAGCCCCGTATGCACGTGTCGAAAAGCACGAACCGTGCCAATCGGCCAATGTCTTGAGGGCTGCATATCCGGAACGGCCGAGACGCCACCGCCGCCTCATCTCCTGCGATCGCAAGCGGCTTCCTCCGGTCGTGGATCCAGACATTAGCGTGCAGGATTCGATTACAAAATAGGCAACATGCCCAAAACATGAACTTTCACGTGACCCGACGGGCAGTTTCCCGCCCTCTTGGGCGGGTGACGCTTTCCTCCGCCGGCAACATGATTTAGTGCGACGCTGTCGGTGGGCGCAGTCGTCCGGCCGCCGCGTTCTCCGGAGAAGACCGTCCCATGCCCTACACGCTGCTGACACCCGCCGAGATGGGCGAGGCGGACCGCCTTGCGGTCGAACGGTCCGGCAAGCCGAGCTACCTCTTGATGCTGCGCGCCGGCCAGGCGGTGGCCGACGTGGTCCTCAACCGGCCGGGCGACGGCGTGATCGACGTGCTGTGCGGGCCGGGCAACAATGGCGGTGACGGCTACGTCGCCGCGCGCTTTCTCTGGGAGGCGGGGCTCAAGGTGCGCGTCTGGGCGGAAGCCGCGCCGCGCGAAGGCTCCGATGCGCGCCAGGCCGCGGCCGAGTGCCCGATCGCGGCCGCGCCGCTGGCCGACTACGCGCCCAACCCGGACCCGGACTCGATCGTCGTCGATGCGCTCTACGGCGCCGGCCTGATGCGTCCGATCGAAGGCGTTGCCGCCGCCGCCATCCAGGCCGCAGGGCGCTCCGGTGCCCATGTGATAGCCGTGGACCTGCCGTCCGGCGTCTCCGGAGCGACCGGCGAGGTACTGGGCACTGCACTGAAGGCCGACCGTACAGTGACCTTTGCGCGCAAGAAGCCGGGCCACGTGCTTTTACCCGGCCGCAGCTTCTGTGGCGCCATCGACGTCGTCGACATTGGCATATCGGACGACGTGATCGCCGCCACCGGCGCCAAGTGCTACGAGAACGTGCCGGCGCTGTGGCGCGCGCGCTTTCCCGAGCCGGCCATCGATACGCACAAATACCGGCGCGGCCACGCGGCCGTGGTGTCCGGCGGTCCCTACGCCACCGGCGCGGCGAGGCTGGCGGCTCTCGGCGCCGCACGTGCCGGGGCGGGCGCGGTGACAGTGCTGTCGCCGAAGGCCGCCATGGACGTCAACGCCGCGCACCTGACGGCGGTGATGCTGCGGGAGGCCGAGACGGCGACGGACATCGCCGCCTTCATCGACGCGCGCAAGGTGGGAGCGCTGGTCTACGGCCCCGGCCTGGAAGTGGGCGAGGGGACGACCGGCCTGCTCGCCGACCTGCTCGCATCGCCGCACCGGCCGCCCGCTCTGGTGATCGACGCCAGCGCGCTGACGGCCTTCGCGGCAGATGCCGCCGCCTTCGCCGAACTGCTGCGCCGCCACCAGGACGTCGGCACGGTGCTGACGCCGCACGAGGGCGAGTTCGCGCGGATGTTTCCCGACATCGCCGAGGCTCAGGGGCCGTCCAAGGTCGACAAGGCCCGCGCCGCCGCCAAGCGGGTCGGCGCCGTGGTGGTCTACAAGGGCGCCGACACGGTGATCGCCGAGCCGGGGGGGCGCGCCGCCATCAACGCCGGCGGCTCGCCCTATCTGGCCACCGCCGGCTCGGGCGACGTGCTGGCCGGCATATGCGCCGGGCTCCTGGCGCAGGGCATGAAGCCTTTCGACGCCGCCTGCGCCGCCGTATGGATACACGCCGAGGCCGGAGCGGGTTTCGGACCGGGGCTGATCGCCGAGGATCTGCCGGCTGCGCTGGTTCCCGTCCTGAGCCAGATTCTGCGCGCAAATCCTTGACTGGCCGGGAGAACCGGCCCGGTTACCCGCCGCCGACCCGCTTCATGAGCGCCATCGCGCCGAACGGCGCCCGGACCTTGCCCTCGGTGATGAAGTAGGCGAACACGTCGCGCGGCTTCACTGGGGCGTAGCTGCCCGGATCGGCGCGCGGCAGGTCGGCCGGAACGCCACCGGCCGCCCACACCTTGACGCGGTCGGCCCAGGCATCGAGCGCCTTCGGCGCATAGCAGTCGGCATTGTCGTCGCTGCCCGTCTGCAACCGTGCATAGACGAAATCGCCGGCGACGTCGGCGATC
>JAEUMA010000232.1 GCA_016793565.1 Rhizobiaceae bacterium | reverse complement strand
CGCAGCCCCCATCCCCAGCCAGCGCGCGCTATGCGTTCGAAGGCATTCGCGCCCAGATTCGCGATCTGCATACGGAGAACATCGCCCAGCTCGCCGTCCGCGCGCGCGAACTCGGCGACGTGATCGCGCTGTGGTACGGCGAGGGCGACACAGTTACGCCGGCCTTCATCCGCGACGCGGCGAAGGCCGCCTTCGACGATGGCCTCACCTTCTACATTCCGGACATGCGCGGCTACGGCCCGCTTAACCAGGCGCTGTCGGACTACCAGACGCGCATTCACGGCCGGCCTATCCCGATCGCCCGCACCACCGTCGCGCCAGGGGGCATGCAGGCGCTCTACATGGCGTTGGAACTGCTGGTCGATGTCGGCACCAACGTCATCTATGTCGCGCCGCAATGGCCCAACATCCACAACGCCATTCACCTGATCGGCGGCGAGCCGCGGCCGTTCGCACTCGATTTCACCGACGACTGGCATCTTGACCTCGACCGCCTGTTCGCTGCCTGCGACGCCCGCACCCGCGCCATCTTCCTGTCGACACCGTCCAATCCGACCGGGTGGACCGCGACGCGCGCCGAGATGGAGGCGCTGCTGGAGTTCAGCCGACGGACCGGCATCTGGATCATCTCCGATGAGGTGTATGGGCGGCTCTACTTCGATGGCGAAGTGGCGCCCTCGGTACTGCAGATCGCCGAGGACGGAGACCGCGTGCTGTCGGTCAACAGCTTCTCGAAAGCCTGGGCGATGACCGGTTGGCGCGTCGGCTGGCTGACGCATCCGTCTGGCGTGGCGGACCAGCTCGGCGCGATGACGCAATATGTCAACAGCGGCACCGCCGGCGCCATCCAGGCCGGCGCCACCGCCGCCATCTTGCAGGGCGAGCCGCTCGTTCACGAGATCCGCGCCAAGGTGAAGACCGGCCTCGACCTCGCCTACGAGAGGCTGGCGCAGATGCCCGGCGTCATCCTGCCGAGAAAGCCGCGTGGCGGCATGTACACGTTTTTTGCCATCGAGGGCGAGAGCGATGCCCGCCGCGCTTGCGCTGACATTCTGGAGAAGGCGCGTGTCGGCCTTGCGCCCGGCCATCTGTTCGGTGCCTCGTCGACCGCCTTCCTCCGCATGTGCGTGTTCCGCGACCGCGACCAGATTGCGGCCGCGCTCCACCGCATGGCCGAGATGACGCAAACCCGCTAGAGTGTAAATCCCGGGAGCGGCGAGGAGCCGTGCCGATCAACGAAAACCAGAGGGAACGAGAATGAGCATCACACGTCGCAGCCTGTTCATCCTTGCCGCCGTGGCCGGCTTTGCCGCCGCGCCGGCATCTTCCTACGCAGCCGATGTCCTCAATGTCGGCTCCTACCCCAACAATCCGCCCTTCGAGTACAAGGCCGAAAGCGGCAATTTCGAAGGCTTCGAAGTCGACATCGTCACGGAGGCCGCCAAGCGTGCCGGCCTGACGGTGAACATCGAGGGCTACGACTTCCAGCCGCTGTTTGCCGCTACCAGTTCCGGCCGCATCGACGCGGCGATCTCATCCATCACCATCACCAAGGAGCGCCTTGGTTCGCAGTCCTTCACCCAGCCCTACTATGACTCGGATATGGGTGTGGCCGCCAAGACCGACGGCGCCGTGAAAGGGCTGGCCGATCTCAAGGGCAAGGTCGTGGGCGTGCTTTCGGGCTCGACGGGCGAGAAGTGGTCCAAGGAACACCAGGCGGAGTACGGCTTCAGCGAGGTCAAGGGTTACAATACCCAGCAGGAGGTGCTGCTCGACCTCGCGGCCGGACGCGTCGACGGCGTCGTCAGCGACGTCCCGGGCATGGAATACGCCTTCACCAAGATGAAGGGCCTCGGCGTCGTCGAGCGCATCAAGACCGGCGAGCAGTACGGCCTGATGATGACGAAGGACAGCCCGCTGCTGGGCAAGATCAACGATGCCATCACTTCGATGAAGAAGGACGGAACGCTGCAGGCGATCCACAAGAAGTGGTTCGGCACCGACGCGCCGGCCGATTCCTCGACCGCGGCCGAGGCTCCGATGCCCAAGGCCTGATCGGTATCCGGCCCGTGCCTTCCGCCGACGCGGGACGCAAGGTGCCTGTCATACTCACCCTTTGCGTGCCGGCGAAAGCCGGCACGTTCGTTTCCGCATCAGCATAGTCCGGCCAAGCCGCCGATCGTTACGCTTGGCGGAAGCTGCAGTCGCTTTCCCGATCCTCGTCCCCGCCGGAGACGCAGATGACCTTGCTCGACACCTTCTTCAACGCCGAAGTCATGTGGTCGGCCTTTCCGGCTCTGATGCGCGGTCTTCGCAACACGCTGCTGCTCGGCCTGATGGCGATCGGCATAGGCATACCACTTGGCCTGCTGATCAGCCTCGTCCGGCTCTACGGGCCGCGCCCGCTGCGCTGGCTGACCATCGCATACATCGACATCTTCCGCGCCATGCCCGTGCTGGTGGTGTTGATCCTGATCTACTACGCCCTGCCGTTCGTCGGCATCCGCCTGTCCTCCTGGGCATCGGCGACGCTCGCCTTCGCCTTCGTGATGTCGGCCTATTCCGCTGAAGTGTTCCGGTCGGGCATCGAGAGCATCCCGTCGGGCCAGTTCGAGGCCGCGCAAGCGCTTGGCCTGCCCTTCGTGCTGACCCTGCGCAAGGTGATCCTGCCGCAGGCCGTCCGACTGGTCATTCCGCCCACCACAAGCAACTGCGTTTCGATGTTCAAGGACACGTCGCTGGCTTCGGCGGTGGCTCTGCCGGAACTCCTGAAAGAGGCCAACGACGCCCAGGCGCTCTACGCCAACCCTTCGCCGCTGATCGCCGCCGCGGTGGTCTACCTGGCGTTCCTGTGGCCCATGGTGCGGCTCGTCGGCTATGTCGAGAAGCGTGCCAAGACCGCCGCGCGCTGACCAGATCGCGAAAGGAACAGCATCTTGAACCAGCATCCTTCGGCGCCCGGCGCCTTCCCTGTCGAGGCCGTCCGCGCCCAGTTTCCGGCGCTGCGGCAGGCCGGCGACTTCGTCTTCATGGACAACGCCGCCGGTGCGCAGATCCCGCAGAGCGTGCTCGACGCGGTGACGACGCATCTCGTTGCCCACAACGTGCAGCGCGGAGGGCGCTACGGCCGCAGCGTGACCGTCGACCGCTCGATCGCCGAGGCGCGCGAGAGCGTCGCCCTGCTGATCAACGCCTACAGGCCGGAGGAGATCTGCTTCGGCATGAACGCCACCTCCTTCATTCGGCTGGTCAGCCTGGGCATCGGCCAGATGCTGGCGGCCCGCGTCGGCGGCGAACGCGACGAGATCGTGGTGACCGACATGGACCACGACGCCAACATCGCGACGTGGCTGGCGCTGGAGGCGTCCGGCGCCCGCTTTAAATGGTGGCGCATGCGCGACGACGGCAACCTGCATGTCGACGATCTGCGTCCTCTCGTCGGTGAACGCACGCGGCTCGTCGCATGCACCGTGACCGCGCATGCCATCGGCTCGATCGTCGACGTCGCGTCGGTGGCCAGGATCTCGCATGCCGCCGGTGCCGAAGTGTTCCTCGACTGCGTGCACTACGGTCCGCACGGGCTGATCGACGTTCAGGCCTGGGACTGCGACTATCTCGTCTGCTCCGGTTACAAGAATTTCTCGCCGCATATGGGCTTCTTGTGGGGCCGCTTCGACACGCTGAAGCGGCTGCCCACATTCCGCGAGGATTTCATCCCCGACGAGCCACCCTACAAGGTCGAGGCGGGCACCTTCGTCTACGAGAATGTGGCCGGTATGGACGCGGCCGTCCGCTATCTGGAGTCGATCGGCCGCAATCTGGCGCCCTCCAACAACCGCTCCCGCCGCGAGAACATCGCCGCCGGAATGGGCGCGATCCGCGAATACGAGACCGAACTCGCCGGCGCCATGCTGAAAGTGCTGAAGGACTGCGGCGCGATCGTCTACGGCGTCGCCGACGAGGCGCGCCTTCATGAACGCGTGCCGACCTTCTGTTTCAACATCCCCGGCCTGCCGCCCGCCACGATCGTGGAGGACATGGCCGCGAGGGGCATCGGCATCCGCGACGGGCACATGTATGCGCCCCGCCTGATGGCGCGACTCAACCTTGCGATGGACAGCGGGGCCGTGCGCGCCTCGCTGGTGCATTACAACACGCTGGACGAGGTTCGCCGCTTCGGCGAGGCGCTGAGGGCGATCATCGCCGGTGCGCCGGTCGCCTGAGCTACACCTTGTAGGCCACCAGCACGCCGCCGCCTGCGATCAGCGCTATTCCGAGCCAGTTCAGCGGCGCAAGCTTCTCGCCGAGGAAGACGGCGGCGAACACCGCGACCAGCACGACGCTCAGCTTATCGAGGGGAGCGACGCGTGCGGCATCGCCGACCTTCAGCGCGCGGAAGTAGCAGACCCAGGATGCTCCGGTGGCCAGACCGGACAGGACGAGAAAGAGCGCAGATCGCCCGGAAATGGTGTCGAGGCTCTGCCATCCCCCGGTCGCTGTGACGATGGCGACCAGAGCGAGAACCACTACAATGGTGCGCAACAGCGTCGCGAAGTCGGCGCCGACATTCTCGACGCCGACCTTGGCGAAGATGGCGGTCAGCGCCGCGAAACATGCCGAGAGCAAGGCCCAGAACTGCCAGGAAGCGGCGAGACTTTTCATGGGAACCTCCCGGTGCGGCGCGGACGATCCGTGTTCAGGCAGGCCGGCGCAGCGGGCCGCGAACGCTGTCGATGCGGCTCGGCTGGTCCGGGATGCTGACGGCGAAGATCGTGCTGCCGCCCTTGCTCTCCACCAGTTCCAGCGTGCCGCCATGGGCGCGGGCAAGTTCCTGGGCGATCGCCAGGCCGAGCCCGGTGCCGCCGGAGCGTGCCGAGCCGCGAAACGCGGCGAACAAATTCTCGCGCGCCTTCGCCGGCAGGCCGGGGCCGGTATCCGCCACGGTCACGCGGCTCACGCTGCCGTTGCGCTCGGCCGACACGGTGAGCCGCCGCACGACAGCGTCGTCTGCATCGCCTGACATCGCCTGCACCGCGTTGCGGCAAAGATTGGTCAGCACGCGGAAGAGTTGCTCGGGATCGGCATCGATCTCGAAGCCCGGCGGCACCGCGTTGACGAATTCGACTCCGCTGGCGGGTTCGATGCCCAGCAATTCATGCACCTCATCGACGAGCTGGCGCAGGCGCAGGCGGCGACGCTGCGGCGGCGGCTCCTGCGTGCGTCCGTAGTCGAGCACGGCCTGGCTATAGGCCACGGCGCGGTCGAGGGCGCGCACCAGTTTCGGGGCGAAGGCCTGGACGCCGGGCTCCTTCGCGAACTGGAGTCTGTCGGACATGAGCTGCGCCGAGGCGAGGATGTTGCGCATGTCGTGGTTGATTTTGGAGACGGCAAGGCCGAGGTCGGCCAGATGCTTCTGCTCGCCGAGCGTTCTGTGCAGCCGCTCC
>JAEUMA010000215.1 GCA_016793565.1 Rhizobiaceae bacterium | reverse complement strand
TTCCGGCACGTGAAACTGCCGGCAACCTATACGCCGCTGTTCTCAGCGCTAAAGCTCTCGGCCACCTTCTCCGTAACCGGCGCGGTCATCGCGGAATGGACCGCTTCCACCAGCGGCGGGCTCGGCGCCTATCTCCTGCAGGCGAATTCGCGACTCAACACCGCAGGCACCTTCGCCGCTATCGCCTTCCTGGCCGTGCTCGGCGTCGTCAGCTTTCTGCTTGTCGTGCTGGCCGAACGTCTGCTAACGCCTTGGAAATCGTCATCAAAGGCGCGCACCTGGTCACCCAGCTACTGGCGCGACCCGGCGCCGGGCTCGCCGGCCGAATCCAGGACGTCCCCGCAGAAATGACCGCCGGCACCAGAGTTTCCCGCAAGAGTCGCCCCACCATCCGGGACGTCGCGCGGGAGGCAGGGGTCTCGATCGGCACGGTCAGCGCGGTCATCAACCACCGCGAGCAAGTCGCGGAGGAAACCAAGCGCCATGTGCTGAGGCTGATCGCCGAGCTCGGCTTCGAGCCGAACAACGCCGCCCGCAGCCTGAAGCACGGGCGCATCTCCTCGATCGGCTTCGTCGTGCCCGATCTGCAGAACCCGTTCTTCGCAGCAGTCGCCGAGGGCGTGCAGCGGGGCATCGGCGACAACGATATCCTGCTCGTTCTGTGCACGACCTGGTCCAAGACCGAGCGGGAGGAATATTTCGCCCGCATTCTGCGCACGCAGCGTCTGGGCGGCGTCATCTACCTTACCGGCACCGGCCTTCCGAGCCCGTCGCTGCTCGAACTGGCCAAGGCCGGACTGGTGGTCTTCGTCGACGAGGTGCTGCCGGGCATGGACGTGCCTTTCGTCAGTTCGAGCAACCTGGCGGGCGCACGCGCCATAGCGCGTCATGTGCTGGAGGCCGGACATCGGCGGCTGGGCATAGTCGGCGGCCCGCAGCGGCTGTGGACCAGCGAGCAGCGGCTCGCCGGCTTTCGCGAGTCGATCGCCGCCGCCGGCCTCGATCCCGACGCCGTTCCGTATCTTGCCGGCGACTATAGCGAACGCTCCGGCTATGTGGCGGCGAGCCGGCTGCTGGCCGGCACCCCGCAATCGTGGCCAACGGCGATCCTGTGCGCCAACGATCTGATGGCCATCGGCGTCATGCGCTATTGCCGCGAAAGCGGCATCGCCATTCCCAGCAGGCTGAGCATCACCGGATTCGACGATATCGCTGCCGCGGAGTTCCTGCTACCTTCGCTATCGACGGTCGCGCAGCCGGGGCTGGAGATGGGCCGCGCCGCGGCCGAACTTCTGCTGCATCGCACCGGCGTGCGCACGGAGCCGCCGCTCACCACGCATTTCCAGACCTCCGTCCGCATCCGCAATTCGGTGGCCAGGATCGCCGCCGGCTGACGAAACCGGTCCTGTTGCCTCGATCCGGGTCGAACAACGCGGGGCGTATGCCGGCCGGTCTCCGCGGTTCAGGGTTGGACGGAAGCGGTTCTCTTTCCATCCAGCCCTGAACCGCCCTATACAGCTGGCACCTGCACGGCTTTTGAGGTGCCGCATGCCGCAAGTCGCTGAAAAGACCGTTCTGGTGACGGGCGCGTCGTCGGGGCTCGGCGCGCATTTCGCGCACGTTCTGGCCGCGCAGGGCTGGCGCGTCTTGCTGGCGGCGCGCCGGCTGGACGCGCTGCGGACCGTGAAGGCGGCGATCGAGGGCGACGGCGGCAGCGCGCTGGCCTTCACGCTCGACGTGGCCGATGAGGCTTCGGTGGCGGAATGCTTCGCCGAATTCGACCGGCAGGGCATAGCCTGCGACGTGGTCGTCAACAATGCCGGCATTTCCCATATGAAATGGGCGTTGGAGATCACGCCGGCCGACTGGGACCGCGTCGTCGACACCAACCTTCGCGGCGTCTTCCTGGTGGCGCAGGCGGCCGCGAAGCGCATGAAGGCGCGCGGCGACGGCGGATCGATCGTCAACATCGCCTCGATCCTCAGCCACCGGGTCACCGGCGCACTGGCGAGCTACGCCGCTTCCAAGGCCGGCGTCCTGCGTCTCACCGAGGCGCTGGCGCTGGAATGGGCCCGCCACGGTATCCGCGTCAACGCGCTCTGTCCCGGCTATATCGAGACCGACATCAACCGCGAATTCTTCGCAACCGACGCCGGCAGGGCGGTGGTCAAGCGCATACCGCAGCGGCGGCTCGGCGCGCCGGAGGATCTTGACGGCGCGCTGCTGCTGCTCGCCTCCGACGCCGGCCGCTACATCACCGGCGCCTCGATCGTGGTCGACGGCGGCCACCTCGTCTCCAGCTTCTGAACGACAGGATCGCCGCCATGGATTTCACCGTCGGGTCTCGCATCGAGGATTACCGCGCCAGAGTCGCCGCATTCGTGGAAGAGCGGATCCTGCCGCTCGAAGCGGACGCGACCAGCTATGACGCCCATGAAAACATACGGCTCGACCTCGCCGACAGACTACGCGCCGAGGCGCGAGCGCAGGGGCTGTGGTGCCTTCAGCTCAAGCCGGAGACCGGAGGACAGGGACTGGGCAAGGTGGGCATGGCCGTATGCTACGAAGCCATGAACCGCTCGATCTTCGGTCCGGTCTGTTTCAATTCCGCGCCGCCGGACGACGGCAACATGATGCTGTTGGAGGCGGTGGCGACGCCGGCGCAGAAGGAGCGCTGGCTGCGGCCGATCGTGGAAGGAGCGGTGCGCAGCGCCTTCGCCATGACGGAGCCGCATCCCGGCGGCGGCTCGGACCCGACCATGATCCGGACTACCGCCAACCGCCGCGGCGACCGCTACGTGGTGCGCGGCCGCAAATGGTTCATAACCGGGGCCGAGGAGGCACGGCACTTCGTGCTGGTCGCGCGCACTTCCGACGACACGCGCAAGGGCCTGACCGCCTTCCTGTTCGACCGCGACCAGCCCGGCTGGCGTATCGAACGCCGCATACCCATCATGGGACCGGAAGAACATGGCGGTCATTGCGAGCTTGTCTTCGAGGACCTCGAAATCCCGGTCGAGAACGTGCTGATGAACGAGGGCGACGGGCTGAAGGCAACGCAGATCAGGCTCGGCCCCGCCCGGCTCACCCACTGCATGCGCTGGCTGGGCCTTTCGAAGCGCTGCGTCGAGATTGCCCGCGCCTACGCATCGGAGCGCACCGGCTTCGGAGTGCGCCTCGCCGATCGCGAGTCGATCCAGATGATGCTCGGCGATCTGGCCATGAAGATCGAGATCGGCCGGCTGCTGGTGATGAAGGCTGCCTGGGCGCTGGACAGGGGTTCCTTCGCCCGCAAGGAAGTATCCATGGCCAAGGTGCATGTGGCCAACCTGCTGCATCAGGCGGCTGACGTCGGCATCCAGATCAACGGCGCGCGCGGCTATTCGAAGGACACGGCGCTCGAGTGGATCTACCGCTACGCGCGCCAGGCCCGCCTCGTCGACGGCGCCGACGAAGTGCACAAGATGGTGCTGAACAACCATCTCAACACCGAAGGCCGCGACTTCTGGAAGTGGGAAACGGTCTGAGCGATGCCGGCTATGAGCAGGCCGATTGCGACCGCGAGGGCAAGGTGACCATGGCGGGTAGCGGACGGGTGGAGGCATCCTTCTTGGCGCTGCACGCCTTCCTCGACCGCGAGTTCGGCCGCGCGGCGCTGGCCATGGAACCGGTCGCCGGCGGCCAGTCGAACCCGACCTTTTTCGTGACGCATGGCCACCGACGGATGGTGCTGCGCAAGAAGCCGGGCGGCGACATCCTGCCCGGCGCCCATGCCGTGGAGCGCGAATACCGCGTGCTGAGAGCGCTGGAACAGACAGACGTGCCGGCGCCGCGGGCGATCCTTCTGTGCGAGGACATCTCCGTCGTCGGCACGCCCTTCTACCTCATGGAGCGGCTCGACGGCCGTGTCTTTCGCACCTGCTCGCTGGACGATGCCGCGCCGGCCGAGCGCAGGCCGCTCTATTTCGCGATGGCCGACGCGATGGCGAGGCTCCACGCCGTCGACCCGGTGGCGATCGGCCTTGGCGACTACGGCAAGCCGGGCAACTACTTCGCCCGCCAGATGGCGCGCTGGACGCGGCAATACGAGGAATCGCCCTCAGCACGCATTCCCGCACTCGATCGCGTGATCGCCTGGCTGCGGGCCAACCAGCCGCAGGACGACGGCCGCATTGCCATCGCGCACGGCGATTTTCGCCTGGGCAACATGCTGTTCCACCCCACGCGGCCGGAGGTGATCGCTGTCCTCGACTGGGAGCTCTCCACCCTCGGCCACCCGCTCGCCGACCTGGGCTTCTGCTGCATACCCTGGCACACCGAGCCGCGGGAGTATGGCGGTATAGCCGGACTGGACCATGTTGCTCGCGCTCTGCCCAGCCAGCAGGAATTCGTGGTGCGCTACTACGCGTCGGCGGCGGCAACGCCGCAGCTGACACGCTTCCACATCGACTTCGCTCTATTCCGCTTCTCGGTCATCTTCGTCGGCATCGCCGACCGGGCGAAAGCGGGCAACGCGACTTCCGCCGAGGCCGAACGCGCCGGACCGCTGGCGAAGCGTTTCGCGATCAGGGCCGAAGAGGTGCTGAGCCGGGCATAGCCCGGCCAGCCTTCCCACCAGACGAAGGAGGACCGGCGCCGTTCAGCTGGCGCCGGCGGATGACACCAGCCCGTTCAGACGAGCTTAGCGCGCAGCTTGGTATATTCGTCGGCCGTAATCGCGCCCGAGGCCTTGAGCTTGCCCAGCTTCTCCAGCTCGTCGGCGACGCTGAAGCCCACCACCTGGCGCAGGTGGTCACGCGCGGCAGTAGCATCTTCCTCACGGCGGCCCTCCATGCTGCGGCCCTGGGTGAGCAAATAGAGGAATATGCCCAGATAAGGCAGCACGATCAGCAGGATCAGCCAGAGAACCTTGCCGCCGCCGGAAATGTCCTTGCGGCGGAACAGGTCGCTAAACACGACAACCAGCAGCCACAGCCACAACACGAACATGAAGACGACGAAGACATCGACGAGAAAGTTCCAGAACGTAAAACCAGCCGAAGCGACCATGATCATTCCCTCAAAGAGCCGCGCCCTCTATGCGGACTGCAATTATCAAACGCAAGTTGCGAGTTTGTGAAGGCTGGGCGCGTCTAAACTACCGGCAACAAACCGGCAGATATTCAATAGATGTATGGCAGGATACGCCAGCTCCGGCGGCGGTAGGCTTCGTACTCCTCGCCGAAAGTCTGCCGCATCATCCGCTCCTCCGGGCCGATCCGCGAGAAGAAGAGAAAGCCGAAACCGACCAGGCCGGCGGGGCCGGCGATCCAGTTCGGCAGCAGCAGCGCCTGCGAAAGCGCCAGCAGCCAGAAGGCGAGATACATCGGGTGCCGAAGGTAGCGGTAAATCCCGGTCGAAACCAGGCGATGATCTTCCTTGATCTGCAAGGAGACCGACCACAGCCGGCCCAGCGCCCTGTGCGTCAACCGGAACAGCACCAACGCCGCCGCGCCGGCGGCAAGGCCCGCCGCGAAGGCGAACGGGTTCGGCTTATAGGTCGCGAAGCGCGGGATGCCGGTAGCCACGTAGATCGCCGGCATAAACAGCAGGCCGGTCAGCGACACGGTCATGCGCACGCGCTCGTCGAACAGCTTGCGGTTGTCCGCCACGCGCAAACGCTTTGATCGCCGCTGGTGCGGATAGCGCAACGCGAACCAGATCGCGCCGATCAGCACCCAGGCGATCTTGCCGGCGAGGGTCAGCGTCACGGGACGATCGTTTCGCCGGCCGGAGCCGGCCATTCGGCGGCGACGCCGCCGTTGCGCACGATCTCGGCGAAAGGCTCCGGCCCGCACAGGATGGCGTGGTAGGCATATTCGGCGCGGCGCTCGACGCCGTAGACGAACTGCCGGTGCACCCTGAAGAGATTGCGCCGTATCACCCTGTAGCGCTCCGGCGAGAGCTGGTACCGGAAGCGGATCTTCATCGTCCTGCAGCCGCCTGCCTCTCCGTCCGCCAAAAGTTTCGCAGGATGCGCGCCGTAGAAGTTCAGCACATCGGTATGTGCCTGCACGTCGAGCCAAGGCACCCGGCTCGCCGCGATGTCCTTAACGCAGGCGCGAAGACGCCGCGCGGCCGGATGCAGGCCGACCTTGAGCAGGCTGGAGCCCACCGTCAGAAGGCCGACCGGAGCCACAGCCCGCCCGTCACGCAGCGCTGCCGCCAACGCCTCGGCCGCCATCACCGCGCCGATGCTGTGGGCGGCGACAACCGTTTCGTCGGCGTTGGATTCGCGTGCGAGGCGCGCGGCGTCCGCCGCGATCGACGCCAGCATGGACGCCACCTCGGGTTGTCCCTCGCGGGCGAGGTCGCGCGCGAAAGTCCAGTCGTCCATCACCAGCAGGAAATGCATCCAGCCTTCCGCCGCAAGCAGCAGGCCGGTTAGCCCTGCCAGGAGCAGAAG
This sequence comes from Rhizobiaceae bacterium, assembly GCA_016793565.1. Classification (GTDB taxonomy): domain Bacteria; phylum Pseudomonadota; class Alphaproteobacteria; order Rhizobiales; family Rhizobiaceae; genus JAEUMA01. The sequence goes on along the minus strand of JAEUMA010000215.1, from coordinate 320 downwards.
CGCTACGCCCCACCCGACGGCTGGCCCCCAGAACGCGGCGGCCGCGACGCCTCCTGCCGCCGCCGCGACGATCAGCGCAGCCGTCACGAAGAGCGGGTAGAGGACAAAGAACAGGTACCGCCAGCTTGTCGCGAGGTAGCGCCATGTCGTGCCGGTCACGATAAAGTCGGCAATGCCCAGCATGCCGGACGCGATCCGCCGCAGAGGCCCGCGCGCCGCGTAGACGCCGTAGACATCGCCCAGGCCGACGATGGCGACGTCGGAGTGCGTTTGCCACCCTTCGCCCAATGCATGGATTGAGAAACAGCCGGTTTCGACAT